>CAYTLU010000283.1:0-4670 GCA_964438665.1 uncultured Bacteroides sp. | reverse complement strand
GAAGGCATCGCCGCCTCCGCCTCCGCCCTAATCCTCCATTCCACCCCAATCTGACCCTCTCCACCCCATCCTCGCCCCAATCAAAAAAAACGGAAAAATGTGGAAATTTCCCTGAAAAACCTTGGAAAAATGTGAAATCCTACGTAAATTTGCTCAGCAATAAGCAGTTATTAAACTTCGCCTGAAATGTATCTCAAAAGGAAAATAGAAACAATCTTAAATCAATGGAAAAACGAACCCGGCAAGACTCCTATCATTGTCAAGGGCGCACGCCAAATCGGGAAGACCTATTCGATAGAGAAATTCGGGAAAGAAAATTTCAAGAATGTAGTATCTATCAATTTCACATTGCAAAAAGAATACAGACGCATCTTTGACGATGGCTATGAAGTAGATGCTATTTTGCGCAACATCTCGTTTATCAACCCGGAGCTGGAATTCATCCCCGGTTTCACCCTGATTTTCTTTGATGAATTGCAAGACTGCATTGCGGCGGCAACGAGTCTGAAATCATTCAAGCTTGATGGCCGCTATGACGTGATTTGCTCAGGATCAATGATGGGCATCAATTATCAGGAGATCGAATCCAACTCCGTGGGTCACAAAATCGATGTCGAAATGTTTCCTCTTGATTTTGAAGAATTTCTTTGGGCCAACGGCTATGATTCTGCTGCGATTGAACAGTTGTACGACAAAATGATATCTGTTGTGCCATTGACCGCGGTCGAGTTTGAACGATTGTCCCGACTGTTTCGCGACTATATGGTGGTCGGAGGCATGCCGGCTGTTGTTGACAGCTATATCACCAATAGAAATTTCAGCGGAACGCTTCAGATTCAACGTCAGCTTCTGCTTGACTACGAAGAGGATATAACAAAATACGCTGTTGGACTTGATAAAGCAAAGATACTAAATATCTACAACCATATATCCATATTCTTGGCTCAGGAAAATAAGAAGTTCCGGATTTCGAAAATCGGACGAGGTGCCCGCAACCGTGATTATATCGGCGTTATCGACTGGCTGGATTCTGCCGGAATAATCAACGTGTGCTATTGTCTGAACTCATTGGAGCTACCCTTAAAGGGCAACTACACCCCTGACAGGTATAAACTCTACCATATGGATCCGGGAATGCTTGTGGCTTCGCTTGATGATGAAGCGCAATACGACCTTCGGCATAACCGAAATTTTGCCACATATAAGGGGGCATTGTTTGAAAATGTAGTCGCCTCGATGCTTCGCATGGGGGGATACGGACTTTACTACTACCGAAATGAGAAGTCAACCATTGAAATAGATTTTTTTATAAGGGATGCCGATTCTCTTATTCCGGTTGAGGTTAAGGCCTCTGACAATTCGTCAAAATCACTTGTCAAATTGACTGCCGGCAAAGTACCCGACATACATTTCGGCATAAAGCTATGTGATAAGAACATAGGGTTCAACGGCAGCTATTACACTTTCCCTTACTACTTGACATTCCTGTTGAAACGCTTCCTTCGCGAACGCCCCAACCGATAATGCCCCAATCTCATTAAACCTTTTATCCCCAACCATTTGACGTGGGCGATTTTTATTGTATTTGGTAGGGGCGAGACACGTCTCGCTCGCCCCCTATCGGCCCTATATCCCACCCCAATAAAAATTTCTTAATTTTTATTTCTCAGTTAAAAAATTTAATTAAATTTGCATCAAACTACGCCGAATGGTCTGACAAAGGCCGGATGAGGCGGGTATGACATATTAACAAGGCGTTTACCAGACGCTTGTACCGGCGGATCCGAATCTCGCAAATTCAAAATCTCTTTCCGGGCAGGGCGACGGTAGATGCCCCAGGGTTGATTATAGAAGGATTTCTATATTCATATCGGCGTGGGGCTCTAGTTGTTGCTTGTTCCAAAAGAGATGGGCAATGCGAGAGCCCGGATGCGTGGGATAAGCAATAGGTGAGGACTCCCACGTCTTGCGTTTAGAAATAGTTAATAAACACGTACAGAGCGTGCCTATGGGAGTTGGGCCCGACAAAAACAAACCAACTCTCGTTATGAAACATCTGAATTTCAAACTGCTCCTGACAGCAGTCGTCCTGATCTCAGCCCTGACCGTTTCGGCTCAGAAGAAAAACGTTATCGTAAAACCGACAGTAAGTGAAAGAGCAACCAAAAACGACGTTGCGAAGGTGCATGCGCGCATCATTGAAGGCCTTTCCAATCTTCCGACTGTCAACCTGCTTGACGAATCTAACGACGGTGCCGAGGCCGACCTCGTTTTCCAATGTGTAATCGACTCCATCTGTTTCTATCCCTTGAAGCAAACCGACGGCACATTTAAGTACAATGCCGAAGTTTGGATGACAGCTGCTGTCCGAAATGCAGAGACCAACGAAGATGAATACAAACAAACGATAACGGCCTACAATTCGCTGGCGCTGACCTCATACACCGATAAGAAGCAGGCCGCGCTCTCTGCATTAGGCTGGATTCCTGAAAAGGTTGAGCGCATCATGTGGAAAGCATTCGCTGTCAAAGGACAGCTCCTCAGCATTGAGGAGGCTAAAAAGGACAAAGCCGCTGTTGTCAGTGTTGCTATCGGTAGCGAACATGGAGCGGAAGTCAAAAATGGTCTTGACGTATATCTGCCGGATTCAAAATTTGTTGACGAGAATGGCGTTCAGAAGCCCAACAAACCTATCGGCAAACTGAAAGTAAAAGATCTCGGTGATGATATCTCACTCTGCAAGGTTGACAAGGGTGGCGACAAGATATTCGAAGCCTATCAGGAAGATCCCAACCAGCTGACCGTATATACCAAAGGTCCGTCAAAAGGTCTTATCGGCGATGGCAAATGGTGGGCTCAGACCGGAGCTGAAGTTGTCTGGGAACTGAATAAGCTTAAATGGGTTATCGAAGGCACATGGGATTCTGTTAAACAGGCGAAACAGGATGTTAGCGACTGTTTCTAAATCAAATGGACTAAAAAAACAACTGGATATGAAACCATTGGCTAAATATATCGCTTCAATCCTGTTGCTCGCATGTGCCGGTTTGGCACATGCGCAGCACACGGTTATCGTAGATCCGAAAGTCTCCTGTCTGGGCAGCAGTCAATATGCCGATCTGCTTCGCAATAGTATTATGGGCGCTTTCAGTAAGGTGGGATTTATTCGTTTGATGGATGGGGCTGCCGCTACAGATGTGGAAGCCGATTTTTCGCTCTCGATTCAGATCGGCGAATATGTCGAACTCCCGATTGCTAGTAAGAATGATCCGAACAACACCATAAAATTCAACTACAAACTCCCTTTCACTCTGAAAATCATCCGTCTGAGCGACAAAACGGTGCATGCATCGAAATCATTCGCTTCCGACGGTATGGGCGAACACAGCCGCGATGAGGCCATTGAAAAATCAATCGAAAAAAGCATGCATAAAGTGTTGCAGTTTGTCAATGAAAAACTGCCGATTGAAGGCGATCTGCTTGAAATAACGTTGGCCGATGGGGAAAAGGCTCAGGAACTCTACATTTCTCTCGGCTCAGCCAACGGCATTCAGAAAGGGCAGTCGCTTGTGGTCAAAGGAATATCCGTGATTGCCGGCAGAACCCTTCTAAAGTCTCTCGGCAAAATTAAAGTGATCGAAGTTGGTGGCGAAGATTCATCACGCTGCAAAGTGACCGACGGTCATGAAAAAATAATGAAATTCTATAATGAACAGCCCGATAATATTGTGGTTCAGACCGAAAGAGGTTGGGGATTGGGCGACTGGTTTAAAACGTTATGATTAAAAGACTACGACAATTCCTGTTCGCCATGCTGCTGACAGCGGTATGTTTTCAGGTGCAGGCCGATGGCGGCAAATACCGGATTCTGGTCAACCGTTTCGGTCGCAATGGGAACTCTGCGGTCAGCTCAAGCAGCCAGGCTGATGTCCAACGGCTGGTGATCAGATTGATAGCCGAACCTCGGTTCGTTATCTTCGATGGGAGCAAAATGGGCTCAGACACCGGTGGTATTGACTACATTGTGGAAGGCAACTTCTCGCAACTCAGATACGCTACAAAACGATATGACTCCTCTACCAGTTACATCGCAATGGGCACTCTGTCGCTCTCGTTGATCAGGGCAAGCGACAAAAACATTGTTGCAACCACAGTGATTACCGAAAACGCGTCAGACTCGGATTCAAACCAGGAAGCCTATGTCGGTCTCGTAAGAACGCTTGCAAGAAAAGCCGCAGAAACTATCTTGTCGAAATTTGTCGAGCGAGGAGAAATCGATGATATTTCAATCGTTGAGGACGGCGAAGCAAAAGAATTGATTGCCGGCTTAGGATCTGATGACGGCTTCGGGAAAGGTGACAAGATTGCCGTTGTGTTTCAGCGCACCGTCAGAGGTCGGACTTACTACCGAAAAATCGGAGAGGTCAAGGTTGAAGAGACAATCGGCAGCGATAAAGTCAGATGTAAGGTGACCGATGGGCACAGGGAAATCTACCGGATCTATCTCGAAACGCCCGAAAAACTGTTCTTGCAGACAAAAACGAAATGAACCATCAACTACATATTGTATGAAATCCACTCTGATAAAACGTATAATTCCAACCGTGTTGACTTTGATGTCCTTGACCACGGTTTATGCGCAAGATGATTTTGCGCGTGAAATAACATAT
>CAYTLU010000282.1:0-3522 GCA_964438665.1 uncultured Bacteroides sp. | reverse complement strand
AAGCTGGCCGACCGCCTGCACAACATGCGCACGCTCGACAGTATGCGCCCCGACAAGCAGATGAAGATTGCTGGTGAGACGGACTATTTCTATGCGCCATTGGCCAACCGTTTGGGTTTGTATCATATCAAGAGCGAACTGGAAAATCTCTCGTTCCGCTACCGCTGTCCTCGTGAATATGCGGAGATATAGGCATTGCTGGCCAAGGAACAGGAAGAGAACAAGGAGAATCTTGACGCGTTTGTACAAAAAATCGAGAATCTTAATAACGAAGTGGTTTATCCTTATTTCAAGGTGGAAGTGCGCCAACGCACTCCGTTCAGTATTTGGCGTAAAATGCAGGCAACCGGATGCGATTTTAACCACATAAACGGCAAACATTATATTCGTGTGGTGTATTACGACAGGCCAAGACCCTGCCATATAGAGAGTGCAAGCCAAAGAGTTGTGCCGCGGTTTTTGTTGGGTACAGTAGGCACTGTTCAAGAAAAACACGGCGCGTTAAATATCTATGCAGCATTGACATCGGCATTCAAGGAGCGCCCGGGCAGCGTCGCGAACTACATCGACGCACCGAAAGAGAACGGCTATCAAAGTTTCCATGTAAAGTTGCTCAGCGACCATGGTACTTGGGAGGAGATTCATATTTCCTCGGAGCGTATGGCTCGCAATTCCCGCTTGGGTTGTGCGGCCGAACGTACCGAAGACAATGTGTCGCAGTGGCTCGAAAAGTTCAAGGGTGTGTTGCAGGATGTAGCGTTCCACAACAAGGATATGGACTACATGGATGGCGTCACATCGTCGTTCTACAACGACGACATCATGGTCTTCACCCCGAAGGGCAAGGGCATCATCCTTCCGAAGGGTGCGACGGCCTTGGACTTCGCCTACGAGATCCACAGCAAGGTGGGGCTTCATGCAGTATATGCCCGTATCAATGGTAAATTGATGTCTGTCAAGACCGTTCTTCATCGTGGAGATTGCGTAGAGATTGGAACCGACGAGAACTCGCTGCCCGATGCCGATTGGATAGACCATGTGCTGACCTACAAGGCCAAACGCCATCTGCGCAGTTATCTGTCCGCAAAGCCGGCGATTGAATATAAACGCTGTATGCACTGCCACCCACTGCCCGGAGACGAGGTGGTAGGCTTCAAGGCCGATGACGGCACGATCATGCTCCACAAGCGCAATTGCCAGACAGCAATCCGCATGGCCTCGCAACAGGGTGATTCGATTCTTGCTGTCGAGTTTAAGGAGAATGACCGATTCTTGTACCCGGTGCGTGTGCAGATCCGCGGGGTCGACCGCTACCACCTGTTGAGCGACTTGATCGACTGCATTACCGAAAAACTGCATTTGTCCATTAACAAACTCTCCACAGAAATGATCGACCGTATTGCAGTATGCACGATTGACTTTGCGGTACATTCTGCCGGTGAATTGGATACTGCGATTAAGTCTATCTTTGCCATAAAGGGCGTGGACGAGGCGCAAAGAGTAGATATAGAATAAATGCCATTCACAAGCCATGAATACTGATACTGCATATCAATTGGACCGCTTTGTAAAGGCTCAGGGTAACAATCGAGTGGGGAACTATACCCAAATTTTGGCAACTATTAAAGCCGGGCAGAAAGTCAATAACGGTCTATGGCACATTTTCCCTCGATACATAGATCTTGAGGATAGCCGCCAATCAGAATTTTTCGGAATTGTAGAGTTTGATGAGGCGGTTCAGTACCTTGCTGACCCGGTTTTGGGAGATCGTTTGCGTGAAATAACTCAAGCCCTTCTCATCTGCAAAGATAGACCTATTTCAGATCTCTTTACAGAAAAGGATACGGCAGGAGTCCAATCCTGCATGACATTGTTTGATAGGATATCACCTGACGATATTTTTGCAGAGGTCCTTAATGTGTTCTATGCTGGCAAAAGATGTGAGCCCACATTAAACCGTATTGCCGCAGATACACGTCCTCTGTCATTTGAACTCCAGACCGAGACTATTGATATTGCTAAAATTGACCGGATTGTGGAAGATAGTTTCCCAGAGTTTGCAGATACGCTCACCAGTCAATCGGATTATCATCTACTTAAAGAGGAAGCATTATCATTCAAAGCGTTGGTTTATAAGGCCAACACAATGAATGAGGACTTATTGGGCAAGGTTGAAAAAGCACTTGAAACTCATATCGGGAATACCGGCGAATATTTGCTTTTAGTATCTGTTGTATTTGGATATAATGAAGGGAAAGAATCAGTTCGAGATACAGAGAGGATTCGTCGAAGATTTAATTCGTTAAACGCGATATTTAGAGCCTTTAATGGCAACCGTTACGATCCGTTTTGGTCAGTCTCAAATCGTAAAACAGGACTGAATTTTACTTTTATTGTTGTATACTTAAAATAGGGATAACAGGGCTACATGGATTGACAGTTTGATAGGTTGATTGATAATAAATCGATTATTAATACGATATGTAGGGTATCTTAAAAAATGAATTAATAAAACCAGGGTTACAGCTCTGGATGATACATTGTTTTGATAAATATATCAAAAGATAACTATTTAATAAATAAAACTTATGAAAACAAGAATTTTCAACCTCGTTATTCTTGACGAGAGCGGCTCTATGCAGAGCATCAAGAAAGAGGCAATTGACAGCGTAAACGAAACGATTCAGACGATTCGTTCGGCACAGAAGAAACACGAGGAGCAGGAGCATTTTGTGAGCCTCGTGACTTTCAATGACGATGTAAAGACCGTCTACGAGTGCGTGCCGGTCGAGGAGGTAAAGGAACTGACGGCTGAAACCTACCGGCCCGATTGCTGCACCGCATTGTATGATGCCATGGGACTGTCGCTCAATGCACTTCGCAAGAAAGTTACCGAAGAAGATAAAGTGCTTGTAACGGTTGTTACCGACGGATATGAAAACTCCTCGAAGGAGTACAGCGGCAAGGCAATCAAGGCGCTTGTGGATGAACTCAAAGCCAAAGGCTGGGTGTTCGCCTACATCGGTGCCAACCAAGATGTAGAGGCTGTGGCGGCAACCATCTCTATTACCAATGTAATGAACTTTGAGACCACCTCTGCCGGAACTCAAATGATGTCAGCACGTGTGAATAGAAGTCGCGAACGTCTTTACAGTTGTATGGCGGAGCCGGACTTTAGTGCAACTGAGGCTAACAAGAACTTCTTCGACGAGGAAAAATAACGAATTAAACGATGAAACGGCTGACTCAAATTTTTCAAGCGCTGCTCGGTGTAGTAGCCTTGATACTCACGGCTTTGATTGCCGCAGGCCGCCTTGCGTGGCATACGATTCGAACTTGGTGGAAGAAGCGTAAAAAATGGGTTCGCAGAACTATTGCGACTATCTTCTGGCTGTTCATCGCAGGTTTTATCGCCCTATATGTTTACTCGTGTTATGACAATAAATATGGCCGGTGGTATTGGGAGGATAATATGCTGTCAAAGAGTATAGAGACACGCGGTTTTAGAGATGATACATATAG
>CAYTLU010000281.1:0-6364 GCA_964438665.1 uncultured Bacteroides sp. | reverse complement strand
GTCGCACGAACTGACTTCACCCTTCCGGTTGGCTACAATGGTATTTACTGCTATGCTGTCATATCGCATCAGCTTGCCGCCTACGGGCAGCAGGTAGAATTCCTTCACGCCGCTTGCGGCTTTGCCGATGCACCAGCACATTAACATATTGAATTTTAATCCTGTTTTCCGACTGATCTTTACAAGACGCGACACGTCGAGCGTCTTGAAGAACGTCACCATAGGCATGGGCGCATTCATCCACATCTCAAAGGCGTATGCCCGGTCGGTCTCGCTGGGATTTACTTCTTGCATACTGTTAATATACTGGAAATTAACTTTCAGACAACAATCTTTGCAGACTGCTAAGATGTTGATCAGCAGTATGAGCCTCGTTATAGATTCGTGTATTTATTTCATTGCATCGCTGGATAATTACATTGATATGATTTACGTTTATAGCCGAAGAGACGGTGTCGTTCCACCCATCTGATACGCGGTTTATGGCCTGCTGCAACAGATCCATAGCCGCATACAGTTTGTTTACGTTATTAAATGTTTCAGACATGATCCTATAATAAACCTGTTTAATATTTATAAGATTCAATATTTTGGGCAGCGCGGTCGATTGCAGAGCATGCATCATAGACAGAATCCTTTATTCTGCCTCTTCCTGCCATAGCCTCCGACGATGCTCTTTCCAAAGCAATGCATGCTCTGCGTTTCTCCTCCTCTCCCTCTTCGTAATTGCGTTTGGCGCGTCTCAACCGTTCCTCTGCCTGTCGAATCTCTTCTTCAAGATGACTATCTGGATCGGATGATTGGCGGTTCTTCAAATCTCGCAAATATCTTTCGGCCGCCTCCACTCTCTCCATAAGTTTGGCGAGTATAGCTCGCGCTGTGGCAATGTCATCCTCTACACTGCTGTCTATGAGGAATAGTTGGTGTTCGTATTGGTCTTGAAAAGACTGCACGCCCCGAGAGAAACGTCGTATCTCCTCAACATCCCGTACTGAAACTTGATCCATAAATATTACTTATTTAAGTTGTTATCGAGTGTTGGCATACTGATCCAGCTGCTGCGCTTTGCGGTGTACGTACTGCCGATGGTTATCTACCACTTCGGCCATGCGCTTTACGCCTTTGAGAGCATCTACAAATTCATCCATGAACCGTGCTTGTATTTTGTCGTTCCACGATTCATTGATCATACTCATGGCTCGGATTGCCGCATTCGTGGAATTTACCAAATCATCCTGATAACGTCGCAATGAGCTTTCAAAGTCATACAGATCTTGCACCGAGGTTAGTCCAGCATCTTTATAAGACATATTATAGTTTTTTTAATGGGTTATAAATTCAAATATATCTTCCTTGCTCGAGTCTTCCTTCCCGCCGGGGAAGTCATAGGGTACAAAGGTGCGTACCGCTTCATCCGGATTATATACAATGGCGCGCAAACTCTTCAAGTCGTCAGACAGTGCTGCTACTTGTTTGTTTACGCCCTGCGGCACAATGCTATCACGACTCTTAAGTATGACTGTATTGGTGAACCAATTGTACATTTCAGAGCGCCATGATTGGCTATTATCGCGATCGGGCATGAATATTTTATCGGGTGACGACACTTGAATAATGGTGTGCACGCGCACTTCAGGACCATTGTTCAAAATGAATTTCAACTCGTCCTGTAGTGTGGCCGAGGTCGACGTCGTATTCGTTGAGCCGACATGAGAAGCGGCGGATTGGGTGCCGTCTCCTTTGTCGATGTGTATGAATCCCAGATTATCAGTGCTGTGATTGTCTGCAAAGGCCGATTGTACGATCTGTTCTTTGGCGCCTTTGAGTCGTGTGAGTAATGCGCGTCTGTAAAATTCTTGATTCGGAAGTATCAGATAGATGCTTTCTTCGGTCGAAGCGCCGTCATGTCGCTCGCGCACAATCTTCCCGATGCGTTCGATTTCTTCGCCACGTTCGTCTTCTTTAATAAACGTCACTTTTCCCAATTCACTAATACTGTTTATCACGCCGTTACGTTGTTTAACAAATTCTTGATCTTCTTCATCCGGGAATGTAGACAGTATGTTGAACTGTGCAGGCTTGTTTATCTTTTTATGGCTGTAATACAGAGACATGACTGCACTCCACAACACACGTTCGGCTTGCAGTTCTTCGTTGATACCCATGATGAGTAGATTGCAGCCTAACTCCTTTTTGAATTTCACGATCATGCCATCCTCTTTCACTGTAAGTTTGCGACCCAGCAATGCCACGGGGATGCGACTGTTTCGGGCAGAAATAGCTTGTAAAACATTGCTGCGCATATAGAAACGCTGGCCGGCATTGAAATAGGCCTGCGGCTGTGTTTTGGTGTAACGACACTTATACTTCTCGAGTAGCACTTCTAATGTCTTTTCCTTATACACTCCGTTATGGCCGGCATAGTTATAGACGTTTCCTTGCTGGAAGACGCCTCCGGAATAATGAACAACCTGACCTTTGATCAAGTGTTCCACACGACTTTTCACATCGCTATTTGTAATGCCGCACGCCGATACATCGTCACTGGTACAGTTCATCAAAAGGAAATCGCTGAACTGCTTGATAGCATCTTCGGGAATACCTGAACCGCTATAAAGTTGAGTGGCGAACACCATGTTTACACCCTGACTTCGACCTTGACGAGCGATGTTGGACACAATTTCTCGAATGCGGTCTTTGGTGCTTTCATTAGCAAACAGCCTATGACATTCGTCTGCAAACACTACGAGGTGTTTCATTTGCTCTTTGCCTTCTTTGCGGGCAGATTTGTTATATTCGTCTATGTCTTTCTTTCCTATTTCATTTAGCAGTTCGCCCCTGCGACGCATTTCTTGGTCGATTGACTCCATTATTTCGGTCACGATCTGACTGTCCCGACCGTTTACAAGAAGCGTGCTTACATGCGGTACATCGCGATAATAATCAAGTTCCACACCGCCCTCTTTAAAGTCCATTACGATAAGCTCGACTGTCGAGGTGTCGTATTTCAGCATCATATTGGTAAGAATATTGTGCAATAAATAAGACTTGCCTGATCCCGAACGGCCGATAATGAACGTCGAGAAATGGTCTACGGTGGCAAAACGCAAGTTCATCTCGCGCCCGTCGACACCTTCGGCAAACGGCACCACAAGGGTGTTGGCTGCCGAATCAGGCTGCTCGGTAACGAGGTCTTTTATGGGCGTTCGTGTATATAGTTTGCCTTCCGAGATCCCTTCATATACCTTGTTCTCGATAGTAGTACATCCATCCTCAATATATTGCATTACGAGCTTCTCAAGGGTTGTAGGTATTTTTTTATTGACCTTGTGTTCGCCCCGGCTGGCTTCTTCGTCAAGTTCTTCTTTCACGGCCTTGCGGTCAAGGACGGCGCTTCCCGTATAATTTATTTCATTAAAATATTTATAATAGGCATCTTGTGTGAAATCATAATCCTTTATCGGAAGTATCACGAAATATATCCCTCGATTCGATCCGTCTTCGATAATCTGTTTTAAATTTTTAATATTTCCTTTTATGTCATTGTCGTACCCCGTGAGTACCACTATCTCAGAGGGGACATCTGGATTCGCATTACCCTCCAACTCACCGTATTTTTCGCATATTCGGGCAATAAAGTTGTTCCATCCGTTGAAGTCACGCTCTGTTATCACCTCACAAACGGCATCATTAAGGTTGTATAACATTTGTGGGACAATGACATTATGCTCGAAGATGGTCACATGCACGCGACGGATAGGGAATGCAAGCAGGAATGTTGTCACAAGTTGTTTTAGGTCATTCATTTGCGCATTGTCCTGCGATGCTATAATAAGGTTTTTGTCGTGTGTGCAATCGATGTATTCGTTGTCTGCCGGAATGAATGGTAATCCTCGTCTGCCGGCAGCGGCCTTTTTTACCAAATCAAGCCAATGTTTGTCATAAGTGCCTGTCTTAAACGATCCGGGAATACTGAAGTTGGCTTCTATGGGGTCGATCTCGGCGAGTTTCACTTTGGCGCTTTCTATTTTAGCCTCTCTGTTTTGGCATTCTTTCAGGATATCGTCCAGTTCCTTTTTGGCGTTACATTCTGCATCTTTGGCTCTTTTGCATATATCATTATTATATGTTGTATGGGGTCCAATTAATCCGGAGTTGGTCTCTGCGAGTTTATCAAGACATTCTTTGATGTCCGCATTAAGTTTGATTATATTTTCATAATAATTAGTTGTGAACGTATCATTAGTGGTCGCACCTATATAAGGTGACAAATCGTTGTTTCCCGCCAATCGACCGACAAATCTCCAATAGGCACGCACGGCCAAGTCGTACATCTTCCAATGGGGATAGAGCTTTTTGGCGCGTGCGACCAAGTCCTTGCGAACAGATCTTTTCAATCGGATATTGGCATCTACCTGTGAGGGCACCGTTGATGATGCCGTCTCGTCGTTTTGCCCGGCTTTGTAACGTTGTTGTACATAAATGCCGCAGGGAGACGACATAGAGAGCGCAATACAGTCGCTATACATATCGATACGTACACCTGCCAATGCAGCCTTGCGGAATGTATCAGTAGCCTGCTGTATCCACGTCTGTCGTGCCGCTTCAACCGCATTGTTCAATTTGACGACTTGTTCATAACTCGATTTATGGCTCGCGATCTTGTTGGCCAGACTTTGTGCTTTTATTGCAAGCTCTGTATTTTTCGATGCTTGTTGGTATTTGTTATGAGCAGCCTTTTTTTCATTTTGTAATTTCAAAAGAGCCTTTTGTTCTTCTAAAATATATTGAATATTTATTTCCATAATTATCTAATACCTTTGATATTAAACCAGTTTTTAGTCTTTCGTACACCAATAGCAGGCTTTGTCATTGTGTTTTTCCTCATAGCTGTCGATTAAAGGCTGTGGATTGTCTGCCATTACACCTTCGCTGTTGAGTGGAATGGAAAGCACTTTTTCGGCAGCAAAATATTCCTTGCGGCGGTAACAATTTTTGAGGAGAAAACGTCCGCAATGGGTACAATGCCCAGCAAATACCAAATAACCGAAGGCTCCGGCATAGCAAGTGCATAGTGATATGTATGCCAATTTCCAAAGGAAAAGGAAGAATCCATATTCGTTCCACAATCCACCAATGGCATATATAAGATTAATGACTGCTCCGATAAAATAGATATATATGGTATATCTGTTGATATAAGGGATGAGCATGATGATCAGTGCAACGAAAAATGGGATAACGATAGGGAACGCTATCATCCAGCTATGAGTTACAGATATAACGCATATTGCAGTCGTACCGACAAGTGCCAACGCATTCTTGTAGGCAGCATTCAAAATAAGGAAGATAAGCGCCAAAAGGAATACTGCCGCAAAGCCCCATTTGTATTCGCTGTACAAGTTATTCATGTAACGATCTGCTGTGTATGGCTGTTCAAATGAGAACCCGTACCATCGATCTTGCTCGTCGCTGCTGAAAATGTGGTCTTCGCTTATTGTTGCTGTATATTCTGAGGAGAAAGGCCATGACCGTCCAAAATACAAGTTGGCAACATTGCCCTCTTGATGTATTAACCGGCAGTCGGGGACTTCAACTTTTCTGCCTTTTGCATCGGCATATACGATTTGGAAAGCAAGAGTCGCATCATCGGTCGCAACAAGGTCTGTCACATAAAAGTCGGTGCCCAACTGTTCCTCGTTACCACTCTCGATGTTGTATAGGGCAATTCGTCCGTTGTACGGGACGTTTTGCAGGACGTTGTCATTTGCATATTCAGGAGTTAGAGACACATCCATTTTTAGAATGCAACTACGCCCTGTTTTTTTGTTAAGCGCTTCATCCTCGAAGGAACATAGGAGGTTATTCTCGGATGACTTTTCAGTTTGATTACAACTAATTAACGTACACGCGAGCAAAATGCTCATAACACTCCTAAAAGAAGCCGATCGAAGTGTGTAGGTGAAAAAGGTCATTTTATTTAAATTTGGTTATTATTTTTGTTTATAAAAGTACCTATACGTAACAAGCACAAAAATAATCAAAATCATATCGAATACCAAACAATTTAGGCTTATTCTAACCAGAAAAATGGATGTATGTATCCGAAAAATCACGATCGACCTTGGTTGCTGACATAAAAACGATACGACAAATCGATGACTGCGGGAAGTATTGCTTTATAGAAAAATGAGTGCAAGTAAGTTATGCGCATGTATGATTTCTCGCGCAGCAGCCTTTATTATGTCAATCGGATGTTCGCAGGCTGTCAGATGCAGGTTCGAGGCAATACTCTCGACTGGCGAAGCCGGCAAATCTTTGTCTGTCGCAACTGCCACCATATTTTTTATGTTTCACTTTTTAT
>CAYTLU010000280.1:0-3548 GCA_964438665.1 uncultured Bacteroides sp. | reverse complement strand
ACCGGAGCGACTTTTACAAGTCGCTCAAATGGCCAAAGAGGCCAAACTTCCTGTTAAGTTCAAATGGATAGGTGATGGTGAACTCTGCCGGCAGATGGAACAACTTCGCGATGATATGGGACTTCATGATACGGTGGAATTTGTGGGCTTTGTCAAGAATCCTTACCCGCACATCAAGGCTGCCGACATCATGATGGTTACATCCGACTTCGAGGGCTTTTGTCTTGTGATTTGTGAAGCGATGTGTCTTGGTGTGCCGGTTATATCGACGCGTACCGCCGGGCCATGCGAAATCCTCGGCGAAAACGAGTATGGCGTGCTTACTGGCTTTGAGCCCGCCGACCTTTTCGCGGCCCTGAAGCGTTGGTGTCACAATCCCGAGGAGCGCGAGACTTTTGCCCGAAAAGCCCTCTCGCGTCCAGATATTTACAGTGTGGAAAATACGATGAACGCAATATACCAATTGATAGATGAACCTTCAGAATAAACATATCCTTTTTGCTGCACAATATGCTGCACCATACGCAGGTAATTTTATTGCCTCGCTTGTTGCCTTGGAAAAGCAGCTGAACAAGAAATACAACGCCAAATGTGCCTATCTCTTTCCGCGCAAAGCCTCCGAGCAAGCATGGATAGCCGATTTCATGGAGGAGCACCAGATATTTTTTTCAGGAGATGAGAGAACTCTGATCTATGACGGTGAGGCAGACGAGATTTTCAGTGAGTTTAAGCCTGATTTGATTCATACGCACTTTGATGGCTATGATGTGCCGATGCACAAGGCAGTAAGTTGCTCGGGGCGTCATATACGCCAAGTGTGGCACTTGCATGATGCGCTTAAGTTTCATCCTAATCCCCTAAAAGCGGCCTACCAGACATTTTGTTTCACAAGGCATTATGGCATGCCGTTTTTAAGTTCTTCAGACCCCCCCCAGCTATAATTTCGGTTTGTAAGGCTGAACAGAATTTTATTAAGTATTTTCGTTTGGGCAGAAAAATAAATCAGACGATTATACCAAATGGTATCGATTTCTCGAGGATTAAAATTAGATCTCGCAGTAGTCATATCCCATTCCGTTTTCTCACTTTTGCCGGCAGATTGATAGATAAACGTACTGATTTAATAATTAAAGCATTACTTTTACTTGAAGATAATTGCAAGCTAATTATTGTTGCAGGAGACAACATAGCCAACACCGTTAATGCACTAATATACAATATTTTATCCTCTACCACCCGCCATATCCACACCACGGCCACCACGCATTCGCACAATATCAACGACAAAATAGAAATTATTCCTCCTACCGAGAATATATCTGCTCTATATGAGAACGCAGACTGTTTTATTTCGGCAAGTGCGTATGAAACCTTCTCCTACTCTGTAGCAGAAGCTACAGTAAGTCTGCTACCAGTAATTCAAAGTAATATAGAGGGAACAAGATGGAATAGCGGAAATCCTTCGACGTTTGAATTTGAGTCATTGAATGTAGAATCCTTAGCTTCAGCTATGCGACGAGTCATGCGCAGCGACAAGACATTACTCGCAAAAAATTGTCAGATAACGGCTAATAATAATCGTCGCAGGTTGTCTTTAGAATCATGGGCAGGCAACGTTATTGATTTTTTCAACCATATTGAATGAAAAAGAGAATCCTATTCATAATAAGCAATTTTGAAACTGGCGGTGTTTCCAAGTCAATGACATCCCTGATGAATATCATTGACCGAGAGCGCTACGACGTGTCGCTGATGATAGTGTCGCCGGTAGGAGCGCTTATGGAGCTTCTGCCGAAAGATCTGCGGATTATTACAAATCCGGTGTGGAATGCGTTGACCGACCAGCTTGCAGGCCTGCCCAAACTTTTAAGGTTAGGGCATCCCTTGCTCGCCATAGGGCATTGCCTGCGGCTTGCTACGGGTATGTTCAGCAAGTCGTGGGCCGGCAGGATGATTGCGGCCATGATGCCGGCGATTAATGAGGATTTCGATCTTATAGTTGACTATAACGGTCAGCATCAGCTCTATTATATGGTCGATAAACTTAAGGCAAAAAAGAAAATTACATTCTTCCATAGCGACTATAAGAAATGGCCTTACTATTATAACGCCGACAAGAAGTATTTTCCGATGGTCGACTCCGTTTGGACAATCTCTGACACTTGCGCCGACTCACTGAAAGAGATGTTCCCACAGGTTGCCGGTCGAGTTCGTGTACTTGAAAATATATCATCGCTTGCGCTTATCAAAAAGATGGCAGAGCATATGAATATGTCTGACATCATAAATCCCGAAATACCATCAATCATCACAGTCGGACATCTTTGCGAAAACAAAGGAACCCATTGGGCAATAGAGGCTGCTGGTCTGCTGAAAAAACGTGGTGTGAAATTTCGTTGGTACTTCTTGGGTAGCAACACCAATGAAGTATATTACGATGACTTGCGCCGTCTGTTTGGGGTTGAAACCGAGGTGGTGTTTTTGGGCATTAAAGTGAATCCTTACCCCTACATTAAAGCTGCGACGATAGCCGTTCACGCATCACAGTTTGAGGGTAAGTCAATAGCCCTCGACGAGATGAAGCTGCTCTGCAAGCCTGTTGTAGTCACTAATTTTTCGACCGTAAGTGACCAGTTTGCAGACCGGGTGAATGCCTCGATCTGCCAGATGACTCCTTGCAGCATAGCCGATGCCATCGACGAGCTACTCTCCGATGTCGCTTTGCGACAAAGATATATCGACAACCTCCGGGCGGAAGCCCATGACAATTCCTCGGAGGTTGAGAAACTATATCGGATCGTAGATAATGACTGATTTTTCATTCGACTTAGCTCTTTGGAAGACCTGGAGCGCGGTTATATATTGGTTCTTAACCGCGCTTGGCATCTTGTCGGGAATATTTGCTTTCAATGGCGGTTACCGCAACAACTCATCAACCGACACACGAAGCATAGCCCTTATAGTAGTTTTAGTCACAATAGTTCTTTTGGGATATTTCCCGATAGAGTGGGGATTTGGCACCGACCGCGCTAACTACGCCTATGGGTTTTTGCAGACACAGTCAGGTGGATTAGACATCGCTCCAGGGCAGAAAGATGTAGGATTCGGCATCTTGGCTTGGCTTTTGGGCAAATTTTTATCTGTACAGCTATATTTTGTGGCCATCACTGCCATATACATCTTCAACTACTATTATACAATACATAAGTTAGTCCAATCCAAGGCATACTGGCTTCTAATTGCTGTGCTGCTTTCCATGGGGTTTACAAGCTACGCACTTAACACTATGCGTGCCGGATTAGCCCTCTCTTTTATAGTCTTGAGCCTCTCCTTTTATCCGTCAAAGTGGAAAATGATAGTGTGCTTATTGGTGGCATCAAGTATCCACAATTCTGCTGCCATACCGTCACTTATGTTCATAATAAGTTATCTGTACCCAAATACCAAGCTGTATTATAAGCTGTGGATACTTTCCATTCCGGTGTCATTCCTGGCAGGCAGTTTTTTTATGTCTTTTTTTGCCGAAATGGGAAATGATGACAGAGTCA
>CAYTLU010000279.1:0-2936 GCA_964438665.1 uncultured Bacteroides sp. | reverse complement strand
TGTTTTGTCGAATATCAGGCAGATGATAGCATGTCGGCCGGGATTTATCGTCAATACCTCAATAGCCCTCATTCGTTTGCAAAAATGCGTCGTCTTGAGATGACACTCAAGCGGAACACATGGAAGAACCTTATACGTGTTGCTATTCATTACAATTCAAGCACAATCATAGGAAGAGAACCCGACTGGCTTTCAACTTCTCCGCGCAAGATGCTGACATTATGCACTCGTCCGCTGGGATGGATACTGTCAAAATACATTTGCTATAAGTCCCGCAGATGAATTATTCCGTCGCCATACGCACGTTAGGAAAATCTCCGGATACCTTGCGCCGTGAACTTGAATCCATATCTCGACAGACAATTCTGCCTGAGAAGGTGGTGATTTATATTGCTGTGGGTTATCAAAGACCGGCATTCAATGTTATGAATGAGGTTTATATTGATACCCCCAAAGGTATGGTTGCGCAACGGGCAATGGAATATAACGAGATTGACAGCGAACTAATCCTGCTGCTTGATGATGATGTGGAATTAGCTGATAATTCTGCGGAAATTTTAATATCCGAGTTAGTGTCCAATGATGCCGACTGTGTCGCCGCAGATACATTCAAGAATCATGAAATGTCGGTCTCTTCAAAAATTAAAGCAGCTGTCTGCAATCTTGTTTTCCCCCATTTTAATCAAAAATGGGCGTTCAAGATTCATTCAAACGGATCTTTTTCGTATATCAATAACCCGACAGCAGTTTGCTATCCATCGCAGTCTGCGGCAGGTCCGGCATCGCTGTGGAGAAAAGCCTCACTACTGCATCTTGATTTCAAATCCGAGACCTGGCTTGACCGATTAGGCTTCGCTTACGGCGATGATGACTTGGAGTTTTATAAACTTTATATCAATGGCGGTCGCCTGTTTGTTTCATTTAATTCCGGCATCACAAATCTTGATGCAAAGACAGCAAGCTCGACATATCAGAATGACGAGCGCAGGCTGTACGTACGTGCAATGTCCAACCATATCAGGTGGTATCGTATGCAGTTTCAGACAAGGCGCAAGGGTTATGAACGGATATCCTCACAATGCGCCTATTGGCTAAAGCAAGTATGGACCTTGATGCTGCATTTGTGCCTTACTGTAAAATCCTTAAACGCTAATCCATTAAAATATTATATAAAAGGCATAAAAGCCGGGATTGTATATGTAAAATCACAGGATTACTCAAAAATTCCCACATACAGAAATGAGAATACTATATTGCGTTAATTCGCTTGGGGCAAGAGGTGGTATTGAGAGAGTTACAATAGTCAAAGCCAATGCATTGGCAGATATTGAGGGGAATGAGGTCGCTATATGTTATACTGACAAAGGCGATTATCCTCGTACTATCCATCCATTGTCGCCTAAAGTGCAGGTTTTTGACTTGAATACGCCATATTGGCAATTCACAACATCGCTTAAAATCCTCAAATCATTTATCCCAACTGTTATTGCGACTCGGAGGGCTCTAAAGAGACTTATTCGATCATTTCGGCCTGACGTTGTGGTAAGTACGGGGTCTTACGAAAAATTCGCACTTGCATCGTTAAGTGTGATAAATAAAATAGGGGGGGGGAATGTGTCCTATGTCAGAGAGTTTCATTTTGCGTCAACGTACCGAAGATATATCGGTAGCAGTCGTGTAGCCGTTAGTGTGTGTGAATTTCTTGACAATCAGTTGCTGGGGCGATGCTTTAATATGAATTACCTCCTGACAAAACAAGACTTGGAAAAAAATTTCAAATCTCGTAAGAACTTTGATTACATGTATAATCCATGTTCTTTCAATTGCAAGCATGAAACAATATCGCGTGAAAAAATAGTGTTGGCAGTCGGGAGATTGGTATATCAAAAAAATTTCGCGGAATTGCTCGAGATTTGGTCAATGATTCAAAACAAGGCATACGGGTGGAAACTTCGCGTAGTCGGGAGTGGCTCGTTGGAAAATGAACTCAAAGAAAAGGCCCTTCAATTAGGAATTTTAGATACTGTAGAGTTTCCCGGCTTTTCAAGTAATGTCGATGCGGAAATGGCAAAAGCTTCGGTTTATGTGATGACAAGTATATGTGAGGGGTTTGGTTTGGTATTGGTTGAGGCTCAAAATGCAGGATTGCCATGTGTCTCGTATGATTTGCCTTATGGCCCATCTGAAATCATACATGACGGCGAAGACGGGTTTATCGTCGAAAATAGCAATAAAAAGTTTTTTGCAGACAAGCTGTTGCGGCTGATTCAGGATGCCGATTTACGGGATAGGATGGGGATGATGGCACAAGATAATTCAAAACGGTTCTCAACTGAAATTATAGCCAATCAGTGGATGAAAAAGTACAATACACTATTGGAGTATAAATGAGGATTCTACATGTAATCACTTCTTTGCAGACCGGTGGGGCGGAGAAGTTGATGGTGGACTTGCTGCCGAGGCTTCGCGACAAGGGCTTTGAAGTCGAGCTTGCCATATTCAACGGACGGATAACCCCGTTCTTCGAACAGTTGCATGAAAAGGGCATCCCGATACACCGCTTCATGCCCGACGGCGGCAACGTGTACAATCCGGTCAACCTTTGGAGACTGCATCGGCTTGTCCGAAAAGGCGGTTATGACGTGGTGCACACCCACAACACCGCTCCGCAGTTGTTCGCTGCTATATGCAGCGTGTTATGCCCGGTGGCGCTTGTCACCACCGAGCATAACACCTCCAACCGCCGTCGCAGTTGGAGGTGGTATGCAGCCATAGACCGCTGGATGTACAACCGCTATCGCAAGGTAATCTGCATATCGCAAAAAGCAGAAGAAAACTTGCGGCAATACATCGGCCATTCCAAAGCCGACATCCTGACCATAAACAACGGCGTGGATATTGCCAAGTATGCCAATGCCACAGCCTCACCTGACCTT
>CAYTLU010000278.1:0-2809 GCA_964438665.1 uncultured Bacteroides sp. | reverse complement strand
ATACTCATCTTGTGGCATGAAATTCATAAACACAATATTCGAGAGTCCTTCTTCATAAGCGATTTTCTCAAGTCTTTTCTTCTCAACACCTTTACCAATGATTACAAAGCGGATACTGTCGTTATTCCTGTATTCATGGGCTAATAGAAGAATATTTTCTATCCTTTGTCCAAGACCAATATTTCCACCAAAAAGCACTATGAATTTATCTTTAAGGCCATTGGCCTCTTTGATTTTTTCTACATCAAGATTCGGAATTGTGTCTTTCTTTAGCCAATTATATAAGAGGACAGATTTATTTGGGTCGATGTTCGGATAATTACTATTTATGAAATCTATATTACCCTGAGACATACAGCCTATTTTATCTGCAAGTTGATATCCTCTCAGTGCACGCTTGGCCAAATAATCATACATGAATTTATATTTAATTAGACCAATGCTGTGAACACTTTGCGGATGAATGTCTCTAAGAATCAGATAAAATTTGGCCTCGGTTTCTTTTTTTGCATATTCAACGAAATCAACAAGTGTTATTGGTGGAGTAGGCATAAATATCCAGTCAAACTTTTCTCCTTTCAAAAAGCGATTGAATGCCTTTTTGAAGTATCTTGGCAGAAGAGCTAATCCAATACCTTTCTTTATCAAATTTGATTCTCCTAACGTTTTCCGGCTTTTCACCCTGATAACTCTTAGTCCTCTTTCAGTTCCCGCAAAAGAAGAATTAAAATCATTATCAGGAGCCATTACTGTTACATTATAACCCTGACGTTGCATTTCTACAGCCAAGTCCACATACATTCCGCCGCTGCCATTTTCATTTGGCATGTGGAGCATTAAAAACAAAACTCTCATTTTTGTAATTGTGAAATCGGAATTATAAGAGTGCTTTGGTCTATGGTTTTGACAGCCCGACCGGTAACTATAAGATTATCTGATTTAACTGCAAAAAGAGGAAATCTAATGCTGCCGAATTGAAATATGGTAGTTTTCCAGATGTCTTTCTTAAATTTACACACCTCTTGCCATTTGTAGCCATCGGCGGAATACCATAGATGAGAGAACTTGTCGAGATTTACTTTTGACGGTTCCACTGTAGTAGAGACCGCATAACCGCTACTCAAGTCTGCGGCGTATATTCCAGAGCCTTGAATCGGCTGAATATCACGTATTGACTGAGTCTTGCGATTCAGCACTCTAATTGTATTAGGTTCATACTGTGAATCAGTGGCATAAATCATGTCGACACCATTAAAGAGAGGAACGCAAACTCGATATTTCTGACTACCATGGAATGCGTATTCAAGATGTTTGAAATCATCAGTGGTATATCCAATTATACTGCCTCCATCAGTATCTCCGGTCACAATCCAAAGCATTTTATTTGTAGGGTCATTGAAAATGCCGTGTATATGGTTTATTTCTCCATCCTGAAAGGTATACGCAACTTCCCAAGTTTTACCACAGTCTATGGATTTATATACGTTGACTGCCTTTTTGTGTGGATTGAAGAAATATTCTCCATAAAAAATTGCTCCGGATTCTGATTGGCATAAATTCATTGGGCGAGAACCACGAGAAATTAACCTACATATTTCAAAGGTCTTTGTTCTTTTATTCAACTTGAAAATTGCTTTCCGGGCGATGCAATACCAATCTTCTACAAAATGATATAGGTGTGTGACTTCCGCTCTGAAGGCACGACGAGTAAGCCTAAATTTTGATACAAGAGCAGATTAAGGGTCATTTAATTTACCAAAAATTTCAGCATTATGAGTTTTAGGGTCATATCGATAAAGAGTATAACCCTTTGCCAAAATCCAATAGTCAGCGTCTACGTAAAGAGTTACGTATCCTTTTATCAGTCGACATTCAACTGGGGTTTCCCCATATATCGGCAATGAATATTTCAATGGCTTAATATTCATGATTTAGAACTTACGCCAAACCATTTTGTTGATAACGCCTGTGTAGGACTGTATGAGTTTGACGATTTTAGTGGAAACGCATTCGTCAGTGTAGTTGGGGACTGGGAGGCCGAGGTGGCCGCGGCGGTTCATTTCGACGGCTACATCGACGGCTTGCAGAAGCGAGTGTTCATCGATGCCGGCAAGGATGAAGTTACCTTTGTCGAGGGCTTCGGGGCGCTCGGTTGAGGTACGGATGCAGACGGCGGCAATCGGTTTGCCAATCGAAAGGAAGAAGCTCGATTCTTCAGGGAGCGTGCCAGAGTCGCTGACTACGGCGAAGGAGTTCATCTGCAGGTTGTTGTAGTCGTGAAAGCCGAGCGGCACGTGGGCGATCACGCGGCGGTCGAGTTGGAATCCGCTTGCTTCAAGGCGTTTGCGCGAGCGCGGGTGGCAGCTGTAGAGGATCGACATATCGTACTTCTCGGCCATGGCGTTGATGGCATTGAAAAGCGACAGGAAGTTCCTCTCCGTGTCGATGTTCTCCTCGCGGTGAGCTGACAACAGAATGTATCTCCCTTTTTCAAGACCGAGACGAGCGAGAATGTCTGAGGCTTCAATGTCAGCGAGGTTGTTGTGCAGCACTTCGGCCATAGGTGAACCGGTCACGTAGGTGTGCTCCTTTGGCAGACCGCAGTCGGCCAGATAGCGGCGGGCATGCTCGGAATAGCAGAGGTTCACGTCGGAAATGATGTCGACAATCCGGCGATTGGTCTCCTCGGGCAGACACTCGTCCTTGCAGCGGTTGCCGGCCTCCATATGGAAAATGGGGATATGCAAGCGCTTGGCCGCGATTGCCGACAGGCAGGAGTTGGTATCACCGAGAATCAGCAAAGCGTCGG
>CAYTLU010000277.1:0-7837 GCA_964438665.1 uncultured Bacteroides sp. | reverse complement strand
TCCTGCTCCTGTTTGGCAATGATATAATCCGTCCGCCTCAGATGCTCGCGGCCTGTCAGCTCCTTCGACGTGCCGCGCTCCATGCCGAGCGTTTCAGCAAGTATAGTCTGCATCTGGCTCATGTCCTGCGGCGTGAGCTTGTATGACTTTCCCGTGTCGTGGTTCATCCAGTCCCATACGATATGGGCATGATGGTTCGGCTTCCATGAGGTCGCGTCGCCGGGCGTTTCGTAATGCCCCTCGTCGCGGTGGATGAAGATTTGCAGTGGAGTGATACCCCAACGCTCGCGGCACAACTGCCCGTATCGTCGCAGCTGCTCCATCGTTGTGTCCGCCGAACATACGACAACGCCCTCCTTGATGGGCGTGCTGCCGCGCACGACGACGCTCTTTCCGGTCTTTTTGTTTACCCGCGTGCGGTCTTTGGTCTGCATCGCCCGTCCGGTTTTCGCCTTGACCATCTCGCCGAGATATTTGTAATACTCCCGCAGCGATACACCTTCGATATGCGGCGACACCCATGCCTCGTTGCCGGCCATCAGGTCGGTGCGCAGGTAGATGTTCTCCTTGTTAATGTTGGCGAGGTATTGGGGCGTGCGCCTGTTGTGAGCCTCGCTCTGCCCGATATTGCACGGGCGTATGTTGTCCGATGTCTTTGCCATAATCAATGATTGCTATAAAGGGATTGGGGTCTTGGGGCGATGTCCCCAAGCTGAGTTTCCAAAGAGAGGGTCACTCTTTGGTCGGGTTGCACAGGACTGAAAGCCCTTGCCGGGTCAAGGGCAGTGTCCTTGTGGGACGGGGCGAAGCCCAGCCCTCGGAGAGCCCACAACTACCGCAGCGCAGCCGGTAGTTATAGTGGGCTATAACAAGGCGAGCCTTGTGGTCGATGCTGCCACTTCCTATAGCTTGCATCTACTGTTCTATTCCTCTCTCTATTCGTTCGATGTCTGCGACGTTACAACTTGCAGCCACGCAGCCGCTTGTGCTCTTTCACGGGACGACAACTGCGCAGATAGTCGTTCAAGTCGTTGTGCGGCCGATAGTGAACGGATTGGTCGGATAGGTTGCGGCATGCCTTTTTCAACTCGGCGGTCGCTTTTCGCCCCGCTTCGTCATTGTCGAGGTAAGCATAAACCCGTTCGTGCGACGTGATAAACGGAACAACTTTGGCAAGGTTCGTTACCGAGTTCAGCACGGTGATATTGTGCGGCGGGGTCGGGTCGCATTTGAGCGTCAGAAACGAGAGGTAGTCCATAAACCCCTCGAAAATGAGGCACGTTGGATAATCACTGCATCGGGTCGTCGGGACTTTCGACGTGCAGCCCTTGAAATAGCGGTTGCGCAGTTCCCAACCTCCTGCATCATTACGGAATCCGACTGCGAAATAGGATTTGTCCGCCACGCGATAATCCACCTCCGAACAATGTACCCGCGCCATATCAAGGTCGATGCCCCGTTCCGTTAGGTAAGCGAGTAGTGCATGGTTCTCCAATGGCCGCACCTTCTCGACGATAATTGAGTGAGGACGCTGCAGGGCAGGACTCTTTCCGATGAAAGGAGAAACAAAACCTCCATCTATCCATTGTTCCAGCCGCCGCATGGCCTTTCCGGCATCGCACTGTTCCAATCGCATCACAAGGTCGATAATCGAACCTCCCATACCCAGTCCGAAGTCATACCATAAGTTCTGCGCATAGTCCACCTTGAAACTCGGGGTCCGTTCTTCGCGCAGCGGTGAAAGATAAAAGCCGTATCGCGGATTAACTTTGACAGGTTGCAAGCCTCGTTCGGAGAGGTAGACCCGAATCGAAATCTGTTTTATCTGACGTATGTCGTTCATTGTTTTCTCGTAAGTTTGTTGAAAAATTATCGTAATCTTCAATGAAAGAAAAAATTATCCATATTACATTGTTCTTACATTCGGTTTCGGCCGTTAGAACGTAAGAATTTGTTGGATGCTGTTAGAGCTTTGGTAAGACTGGTAAGTAACTAAGGATAATATAACTATATTCTGTTCCTTACATTCTTACAAACTACACGATCGAATCGCATTGCAACAGTTCTTCAAGCAGTTCTCGTGCGACTGTATAAACTCGAGCAGTCTTGCTTTCCTGCTTTGTTATTTCACCGTTGAATGTAATCGTGTAACGCCGGTAATAGGTCGGCGGAGCAGGTGACAGTCGCCAATTCTCCGAGAGAATCCGCCGCACCGTCGGGTGATCCGAGTGAATACCGCGTATTTCCAGCATATTCACCATGTCGCTCACGTCGAAACGATACTCCGCAAGAGCCTCGGCTTCCATAACGTCGCGGACAATCGACAACATTTCCGCTTCGGTCTTGCTTCGATTGTAATGTATAATCCGGCGCAAGGCATCTGTCGTCAGCAAGCGCGGAGCAAACCACATACGGCTCTCCTCACGGGTAGACATCTCACGATGAAGCAGGAAGAACAGAAAGCCCGGTAACTCGCGCCGCATATCGGCAAGCAGATTTTGATTATCATGTGTCAAAGGCGGCACACGCCGCACCCAATAGCGTGTTTCCCCTGCTTCGATCAGGACGGGGTTGCACTCGTTGTTGGAACATAACACAAACTTGCCGAAAAACTCCACTTCCCGACGGTCGCGCCCTTTTGCCTCAGCCTTATAGCTTCGTGCAGTCGATAGGTTTTTGATCCGTTCGGAATCTTCCCGACGATTCAACAATACCTCGTCCACGCAAATCAGCAGTTTTCCCGTCCAGTCGTCGTTGAACTGCGAGCGGAAATCTTCGTTGGTATTGAACGTAACATTGCCCTCGAAGATCAGTTTCAGAAAATTGAGAAAAGTGGTCTTTCCGGTATTTCGCTCATTCGATACCAGCAATACGATCGGCAGACGTTGCAACGGACGTAGATAGAGCAGTTGGAGATAATCCAATCCTAACTCAATCTGTTCTCCGAAAATATGACCGAGAAAGTCCCGGATATGCGGGAACTCACTATTGGCAGGTACGGTGGAAATAGGTTCGTAACGATTCAGAAAACCGTGGATTTCCCGGTGGTAATCCGTATGGCTCGGTATCGTACAGAATCCGTCGTATTTCGGCACTTGCGCGATATAATCCTTACCATAGTCTTGACGCAAGGTTTCTACATTCCACGGAATCAACGATTCGATGCTCCGCCCGTTGCTCAACGGCATCAATACCCGTTTGAAGATGGTCGTGCCCACCCGCAAATATGGAATCTGTTCCTTTTCATCGACCTTCATCGCGACCTCCTTTCTTTCCGGTACGTATCGCTTCGACATCTTCGCGCTTGTAACGCTTCCGTCCTCCGAATGGATAGGATTTGATATATCCCGTCTTCTCCCAGCACCAGAGTGTCGAAGAATCGATTTTCAAAAGAGCCAAAACCTCCTTGCGCGCCAGGAATTCTTCCGCAGGTCGCTCTTGTACGACCGACGTTGCTCCTTTGGCCGCTTCGTGGAAAATCGTTCTCAAATCGTCGAGTGTAACCGTCACGCTGACGTTTGCCCCCGACTCCAATAAATCCCTTAAACTCATAATCAAATTTTTTAGGTTAAACATGGATTCGTTCGGTTCATGCAATCGGAACCGGGGCAAATAAAACGGGAGATTTCTCGGAGAACAAAAACACTCGTTATCTCCTTGAAATCTCCCGTAAATATCTTTTGGGGACGATTGTCAGCCGTCTTGTTCGGCCATATATTTGGGAATATCCGCTATGTTGGGAATGATGAATTGCCGTGTCTGCGGAGAATAGAGTTTTCCTTTGATATAGGAATCTTCCAACTCGGCAAGCGGAGCAAATACGGATTTCAGCCACGGTACGACCTCCTGTTTCGGTCTTCCGAAATAGTGAGCCATATTCCAACCGAAATGAAACAGATCGGCACTTTTTAGTTTTTGCGGACGGATAGGAGTGAGTTCCATAGGGACGCATTCCTGCAACGCATAATATTCGATGTAGCGATCGAGCCGCACAAGTTCATCGGAAGTGATGTAGGGGCCTACCTCTCTATGCACATAATGTCGGAACAGTTCGATCTGTTCTCTCTGCCGTTCAATAAACCGTTTATCCGCTTCCTGTTTGATATGCTCAATGTCCATCTCTGAAATATTGTCAGCAGGTCCGATGATTGATTCGGTGGCAGGCGGATTCTTTCCGGCAATCTTCGGGAAAATCTTGTCGGCCACGAAATCCGCCACGCTGGAAAATGCCGCCATGATGGTCAGATAGAATATCGCGCAGACGCCCATCATGATTATAAAAACGAGATTCGCGGTGCCCGTATCCACGCCTTTTGCCAAGATTACGAATCGCGCGACCATGGACACGAGCAACCCGGCAACAACGACTATCGCCAGCAGAATCACATAACTGTTGATCTTGCGGAAATCCATCTTGCTATTTCAGTAGTTTTCTTTCGTCTCCGCTCTCCAATACCTGCATCTGCTGAATGGCGATTCGATTGAGCTTTACGAGTCGTTCACTCTGCGGCATTTTCTGGTCGATGAATACGGCATTGAGATTTTCCATGTTGGACAAACAGATCAATTCGTTGATGGTAGCATGATCCCGGATATTGCCTTTCAGGTCAGGATTTTGCTCGCGCCACATTTTCGCGGTCATACCGAACATAGCCACGTTCAGCACGTCGGCTTCGTTGGCATAAATGATACTCGCCTGCTTCGCGGTTACCTCGGCCGGAATTAAATTCTGCTTGATAGCGTCGGTATGAATGCGGTAATTGATTTTGGAAAGTTCGCGTTTGGCACTCCAGCCGAGCTGCTTCTGCTCATCTTCCTTTAACCGCTGGAACTCTTTGACGATGTACAACTCGAACTCTACGGAAATCCAGCTCGCAAATTTGAATGCAATATCCTTGTGAGCATAGGTTCCGCCATAACGCCCCGATTTGGAAACGATACCGATTGCGTTCGTCGTATTGATCCACTTCTGCGGCGACAAGGTAAAGGCATTCAGCCCGGCCTCCTTTCTAAACCCCTCGAATTCGAGGGGTTTGAACCCCGGATTGTACAGGCTCTCCCAAATTCCGAGATATTCGATTGTGTTTCGGTTTCGCAACCAGTTGCCGATTACTGCATTCGGGTCGTCGCTTTTGTATCGCGCTATATCCGTCAAGCAGATATAGTCGTTCTCATTGACCGATATAATCGTAACGTTCGTGTCCTTTACTGTAATCTTTGCCATATTCGTATTGTCTTAACTGCAAATATACATTAACATTTTGATTTTTAGAAATTATCGAACCGATTGTCCCTATTCCAGAAATCCGATCATCTCGCGCTTCATGTCGTCATCGATATTTCGGTAACGAGCGAAAGCCCGGCTTCCTTCCTTATGTCCGCTCAGTATGCCGACCATATTCGGGTCTTTTACCTTTTTGTAGATGTTGCCGATGAACGTGCGACGCGCCATATGCGACGAAGCGACCTCGTACAACGGCTTGTGCACCTCCTGACGTGTACGCTGATCAAGCACGGTAACGGTACGATTCAGTCCGGCAAGCCGGAATGCTTCTTTAATCTTTCGATTATAATGCTGCTCGGTTGAAAAAGGGAAGAGTCGCTCGCGTCCTTCTTCTCGGTATTTGTCAATCAACGCAATAGCCGTTTTGCTCAATGGCACGCGGACGGTTATCGGGCGATCTTCTTTCGTCTTTCTGGGGATATACTCAATCGCATCGCCAATGATATTCAGGTAGGTCATCTTGAACAAGTCGCTGACACGGCATCCAATGAAGCAGTGAAAGATAAAAATATCCCGTTGTATCTCTATCTCTTTATTGGCGGACAAATCGGTTTCAAGCAACTGTGTCCTCTCTTCATTGGTTATGTAAATGGGCGTTCCGTACACGATTTCACCAATGGTAAAATGCTTGAACGGATTGTTGGTCGTATGTCCGTTGTCAATAGCCCATAAAATGAATGTCCGGAATCGGGTAAGCAGGTCGGCCACCGTATTCAACCCGCGCGATTTGGGCATTCCGTTCGGAATCTCATTCCCATCTTCGTCCAATACCTGCAGACGTTTGCGTTTCGGGGTTTTAACCGCAACTTTTGCCGAATAGGGATATTGTTCGTAAATCTCCGGATAGTGCAGAAATACGGCTTGTTCATCAAGTAAGAAAGTCTCGATTTGTCGCAGCAGTTCCGGAGTAAGTGTAGTAAACGAGAGCGAAAATCCTCTGCTGTCCGCCGCTCTTTTATATAGTTCAAAACGATGCAGGCAGCGTACCAATACCCGAAAATTCTTTATTCGGTTCTCGGACAATTTACGCGTAGCGAGATAGATTTCGATAATGTCGAAAAAAGTTTTTTCGTGCTCCTTTTTTGCTTTGGTTGGCTTGTGAAACCGCTTAACGATGCTTTGCATGTATTCGCGCGTGATGGCAGACTTGTCGGTTGCTGTATTGATCTCCCGTTCCAACAAATCCGTCAATGCTTTCAGCCGGGAACGTTTTTCCAACAGTTGTTCACGTTCTTCTCCATGAATCAACGGAATATTGATATCGTTCTTCTTGCCCCAGCGTTTGCGATCGATCCATATCCCGGAACCGATGCGCAGTCGAACATCTCGCGAAACATAGAGCCGCAGATTAATTTCAGATTCTCCCGCGCTGTTGGTCGTCTTGCCGATGTAGTAGTTTGTCTGTGCCATACCTCGATTTCTTTGTTTCAAAGGTATGTAAATTCATCTATATGCGCAACTTTTTGTGTCCGCAATTTGTCCGCATCTTCAAAAAACCACGAAAATAGCATCCTCCTCCGCCCAAACAAATACAATCGTTATATATTGATATATAGATTATTATAATTTATTTCCGATTTAATAAATTTGCAAATATTTTGGCTTTTCAAAACCGGCTCTGGGTACGCAGAAAATCGCTAATAGTCATATATTTAGACTATTAGCGATTTTCATGTATGACTATTCTCCCCAATAAGTATAATTGGATATCCCTCCATTGTGATCATTTCGTTAATTTCTCCGTATATTTGCAGCATTTAATAGATATAATATGGAGTATTCATTGCCAATCTGGGGCTTAATCGCATCAAGTGCTGTAATTGCGGCAATAGTATCCGCAATAGCTTCATTTATTATTAACCTTTTGTCTCAAAATAGAGGCTATAAACAGGATTATTACAAGATAATTATATCAAAACGAGTTGAAACATATCAATATATTGAGGCTCAATTAGAAGTTATGAAATTTACAATTGTTGATACGACAGGTCAAGGCTATTATATGATGTTCAGTAGTCCTTATGATAAGTACAATGACTATCAAAATAATTTAAGACTTGCATTAGCAAATAGTTTATGGCTGTCAGAACAAATGCTTGATGCTTTAACAAGATTAAATCAAATGTTTTTAGCAATTGATGCAGAAATGAATAATGATATAGATAATAATATAAGGGTAGGTAAAAAGTATTATCAAGAACTTGCAGATATACGTATATTAGTAGAGAACAATCTCAAATCGGATTTATCGAAACTATATAAAGTTCATACGTTTCTTAAACATAAAACAAAAAACAAGCAAATCCTATATAATATATCAAAGCATCATAAAATGAGCGAACAGAAAACATGATTACTATTTTTGCCCAATAAATGGTTTCAAGACTTTAAGGACACGTAGAATTGTCGGCTGATATGTGGATGACATAGTATCTCCACCCGAAATAGGAAATTCTATATTCCCTTTGTAAAACTCGATACTTAAAGTTCTAAAATCCATCATTATTTAATTGTCAGTTTTTGGTAGTGCCGGAAAAGGCGGGTTACAATCTC
>CAYTLU010000276.1:0-4898 GCA_964438665.1 uncultured Bacteroides sp. | reverse complement strand
TGAGATTTCGGGTCATATCTCTCACTACCATACGATAGTCCTGTCCGGCTTGGCTGATGGTCATGGTTGGCGACCAACTGTTGAATATATCATCAGCCTTCAGGTCCAGTTCACAGCATCTCTTCTTTCCGAATTGCCATTTAACACCTGCATCGACTCTCCACATACCCGAAAGGTCGGCTATTCCTTGTAATGACGGAGATATATAGCTGAAATCAACCGACAATGAAACAGGAAATCTTTGACTGAACCTGAAAGAGTTTGTCAGAGAACCGTAGAATATCCATTTACTGTTGTCAAAACTGATGTCATGGAAATTGTCGGCTTTTTCCCGCTGGTTGAATACATTTGCTGTAGCTGTGGCGTTCCAGATATACCCCACCCCGAAAGGCGCATATAGATTAAGTCCGACAACGCACTTGAAGTCCATGTTGATGGTCTGGAAAACAAGGCTCAGGGCATCCTGCGACTGATAAGGCAATTGTACTGTGGCTTTATCACCATACTGAAAATAGAGAGTCGCTACATATTTTTGTTTGAAAATGTAGCTTAGCTGTGTATCATACTGAATATACGACTGCAACGAAGGATTGCCAATCAATCTGGTGTAATCATTTTTGTAGCTTGTAGCTCCATGCAGTTCCCAATATGCCGGATAGACACGCCGGGTGCTGAGATTAAGCTGGAATATACTTTTCGGGGTCTTGTAATATGTCGCTCCGAGCTGAGGGATAAAGTTCCAGTTGTGCTGATACTTGTTGTGGAAATACTCTCCTTTGGCAGAGGCATTGAATGACAACCCCCAATCAAAAGCCCGCCCGATGCCGACATATACGCTTGCCACATCTTCATTAAGGATATCATCGAAATCTTGGATCTCGTTTTGGTAGTAGTGTTGAGAACTGTGATCTTCAGAATGTTGGTATTCTGCGCCATAGTTCAGTTTCCATTTGCCCAGCTGATGCTGTTGGTCTATGTAGCAGTGATAGTAGTAAATAGATTGCTCACTATCAGACCCAAGCAAATAATCATTCTCTCTGAACAAGGACTGCGATCGAACTTCGTGGTATCGGGTATAATCGCCGCCGACAGTCATGCCGAATGGTGCGGCATATCGCAAAGCAATGTTATGAAAGCCAATCGGCGACTGCAAACTGAAGGCATTCGTGAAATTGCCGAGAGTTCCCGAAGAAAGGCTCCATCGTTGGGCATCGGATATTATCTGCCCGTTATAAGTGAGCTTAAGAGTTTTCCATGCGGCAGAAGCAAAAATGGTATTGCACCAGTTCTGATCTATACGACGCATATCGTCTTCAATCATGATACGCTGACCGTTCAGCAGATGATTTGACCGGGTTTCCTCCCGGCTCCATGATTTGGTTCTTGACAGACCATAGTTCAAATCAAAAGTCCAGTCCTTGACAGCGTATGTGGCGGCAAGCCCACCACCGAACGAGGCATAATGAGCCTGATTGTATCCGGCTCTGACTTGTCCCTGCAGACCATCGAGAGGCGTAGGAGTTTTCAGCACCACATTGATTACCGCTCCGTTCACATGATACTTGGCCGGCGCCGAATACATTATCTCGACATTCTTCAGCCGATCAACAGGCGTAGTATATAATAGCTGATAAAGATTCCGGAGCGGCATATTTGTCAACTCGCCATTGAGAATAATGGTGACATCAGACGCGCCTGCAAGCCCTATCACACCGTTGTTGATTGTAACGCCGGGCATATAACCAAGAGCATCAAGAATATTCGTTACGGGTTTATCCTTGACTATTCCGGGAAGGTCAACTACCATAACGCCATCTTCGCCCCTGACTTGCTGCTTCCCACCTTTGATGACAACCTCATTGAGTTGCCGGGTGAAAGTAGAGTCGGGCTTTTCCGTCTGCGCTACTATGGATATCGGCAAAATGAATGCAGAAATAATCATGGCTTTTCTCATAGCGATTTCGGTTTCTTTTCTCATAGCGGTTTCGGTTTTTCGTATGCAAAATTACAAGCAATCATATTCCTGATGGCAATCATCAACCTTATTTAGCCTTAATCGCTCCCTTATTTAATCTTAATATAGCCGATTGTACGACAAATTATTCTTATCTTCGCGTTGTGAAACGCTTTAAGACCATCTCGACTGTATTCATCATTGTCATTTCAGTTATCTTCGGCTGTAATGTCTATTATCTCGTATGTCTTTATAATTCGATAAGGGACAATGTGGAACGCGAGGTGATGGCCGCAATAGCTGATGCCGATATTGATGATCTCATGTTTCGTGCAGGAAGGGCGCAGGGACTGGCATCAAACGTACAGGTGCAGTATGATATGGAGAACCCTCCGGCTCACGGTAAAGCTGAAGCGACAACGTATAAGGATGAAAACGGCCAATTAATATCTGTCAGAACCGAAGCTGACGGAACGGTAATTGAAGAACGGTCAACGCTGTCAGAAAACTCTTCATATTCGAATCAGATGATTGACGCAATGAGCAGACAATTTCACTCAATAATGGATAAATATATCCCTTACGATATGGCGGTGATGGATAGTGTCTTGCGTATTCAACTTTCCATGCGGTTCATTTATCCGGATTTCTTATGTGCGGAAGTTGTAAATCGCAACGACTCAGTCATCTGTGGCAATCCAAAATTTAAAGGAGAAGCAGGATTAGACTCATTCCGTGTAAACATTAATCCTGACGAAGGAATCTACTATAAGGTGTATATGACACCACTTACCAGCCATATACTGTCGCAGATGATTGGGGTAATCATTACGGTTTTCCTTCTGATGGTCGCATTTTCTCTGGCATTCCGGTATCTGTTCCGCACAGTTTCGCGCCTTCGCTCTATTGAGGAAATGAAAGATGATTTTATCAGCAATATGACCCATGAATTGAAAACTCCGATTGCAATAGCATATTCGGCCAATGATGCCCTTCTCAATTATGATACAGACAATGACCCCGAAAAAAAAAGGAAGTATCTGATAATTTCAAACAAGCAGCTTAAACGACTTGGCGAACTTGTGGAGAGTATTCTTGCCATGAGCATGGAACGACGAAAAACGATGAAACTCAGACCGGAGAATATTCAGTTAAGCAAGTTTGTAGAGGAAATCGCCGCAGCACAGCGCATGAGAGGCGACAAAGATATTACTGTCAATGTCACTGTAGATGAGAATATCTCGGTTGAAGCAGACAAAACGCACTTTGCAAACGTGCTGAACAATCTGATTGACAATGCAATAAAATACTCCGGCGATAGCGTTGAAATATCCATAACCGGCAACAGCAAAGAAATATCGGTCTGTGACAATGGTATCGGTATTCCGTCAAAGTCGATTCCCCACCTGTTCAACAAGTTCTACCGGATACCTCACGGCAACCGTCAGGATGTCCGTGGCTATGGCATCGGACTGTATTACGTGAAAAGTATTCTTGACAAGATGGGATGGACTGTCAGTGTCAAGAGTAATGAAGGAGAAGGCTCGGTATTCACAATTAAATTCGGCAATAATGAGTAAGATTCTGTTTGTTGAGGACGAGGAAGATCTCACGCTGATTGTTTCCGACACTTTGCGCGGACAAGGCTATGACGTTATCACTGCCGCTGACGGTATTGAAGGACTTGAGAAATACAGATCCGAAGGTGCCGACATTGTGATAGCCGATGTCATGATGCCACGTATGGACGGGTTCGCTATGGGAAAGCAAATAAGAAAAATATCTTCCACGGTGCCTTTACTTTTCCTGACTGCAAAAAGCACAATCGATGATGTTGAAGAAGGCTTTGAAATAGGAGCCAACGACTACCTCAAAAAGCCCTTTGAGCTACGCGAACTGATGGTCAGGATAAAGGCTCTGTTGAGAATATATGGTGTAAACCGCAACGAGGATATACGGTTTGCGATAGGAGCCTACACTTTTAATGTAACTACACAGACGCTGTCATTAGGCAGCAAGGAAACAGAACTGTCTCACTTTGAAGCAAAAATACTTGAGCTACTGGCCGCCAATATCGGAAAGACCGTAGATGCCTCTGAGCTGATGATCACTGTGTGGCAGCGTGATGAGCCATGCAACCGCAACTCTCTCCACGGCTACATTCACAAACTCCGCCGGCAATTGCGCCACGACACCTCAGTCTCAATTATAAATCAACGAGGTTTCGGGTATATGTTGACAATCAAAGGTTGATTTTCCTTGCACCCGATATTCCCGATACCGAAAATATAAAAGTCGAGTTTTGATACTCGACTTTTATTGTAAGCGGAGAGGACGAGATTCGAACTCGTGGTAGGATTGCTCCTACGTCAGTTTAGCAAACTGGTGGTTTCAGCCACTCACCCACCTCTCCTTGGCGGTGCTATCGCATTGCGATTGCAAAATTAATAACTTTTTCTGATTCTACCAAATTTTTCTATCTCGGCTCACTCTTTAACTTAACAGCCCCACACGGCTCTTTCATTTAAAACACCTTTGTTCTCTCATGAACGCTCATGTTTTATAGTAAGCATCAGTGATGCAGGCAATATTAAGATTTTTTAAGCCAATCGTAAATAATCATCAAAAAAACAGCCGTATTATGGCTAAATTTTCGTACCTTTGCACACAGCGATGCCGAAGCACCGCCTTCGGTGTTTCTTTTTTAACATAATCTATTTTTTAGAGGCGGAAAGGGTTGTTTTTAGCTTTCCGCCTTGATTTTTACTACGCAAAAATACAAATAAATTCGCTAATTTCCAAGTTTTTTGGCTTAATAATTACTAAAAAGAAACACCGTTTTTGTCCTCAGGGCAGCATCTTTGAGAGACTGATGGATTTTGCCTCGTCAGTCCCGGATTTCCGCAGATCAAACAAAGGTAATATTCGTCACAGACTCGATGAC
>CAYTLU010000275.1:0-4820 GCA_964438665.1 uncultured Bacteroides sp. | reverse complement strand
AGCGGAATTTATATCCATATCCCCTACTGTCACAGCAAATGCCACTACTGCGACTTTTATTCCGTTCCGAAATCCGGAAATGTAAATGAATATGTCAAGGCTCTGAAACGTGAATTCGGATGGAGAGCCGGCGAAATCGGGACGGAGCCTGTTCAGACAATATATATCGGTGGCGGGACACCGTCAATAATGACAGCCGAACAGATTAAAATGATCTTCGATTTTCTTCCGCATGAGTCTTGTCGGGAAATCACCATTGAAGTAAATCCCGAGGATATAACCGCAGAGACATCACGCGCTATCGCACAGACGCCGGTCAATAGAGTCAGCATGGGAATCCAGAGCATGAATGACACCGAACTGAGAAGAATCGGGCGCAGACACTCCGCTCTCGATTCACAGAAAGCCGTGGCACATCTCAGATATGCCGGAGTAGAGAATCTGAGTCTGGATCTCATTTATGGTCTTCCCGGACAGGATATGGAAAGCTGGGCTGAAACATTGTACAAGACCCTTGAACTAAAACCCGAGCATCTTTCAGCCTACAGCCTGATGCTGGAACCGGGAACACGATTATGGGCGCAGCTTCAAGCCGGAAAGATAAAAGAAACGCCACAGGAACTATACGAAAAGATGTATGAACATCTATGCCTGACCGCCGCCGCGCATGGAATGGAACATTATGAGATCTCGAATTTCGCATTGCCGGGGAAACGGTCGATACATAATTCAAACTATTGGAATCTCACGCCTTATCTTGGACTCGGGGCTGCCGCACACAGCTATGACAGCAAAAACAGACGTTTCAATCCCGGCAACATAAAAAAATATATCGATGCGGCATCACCTGTCTGCGAAATCGAAGAAATGACAGTTGAGCAAAGGATAAATGAATATCTGCTGATCAGACTGCGCACGTCTGAAGGCATTGACCTGGCCGATTTCAGCAACCGTTTCGGGAAAGAGGAACTGAAGGGTTTGATGGAGCGCGCACAACCGGATATGCAAACAGGCAGAATCGTCAGATATAACGGCAGATTACGGATACCGGAATCCGACTGGCTTGTGACCGACTCCGTTCTGGTCAATCTTTTTCAGTCATGATGATAAGGCTCGCCACGCAGAATGGTCATTGACCGATAAATCTGCTCAATAAAGAAAAGGCGGACCATCTCATGCGAAAACGTCATCCGCGATAATGAAATTCTGCCGTCGGCTCTATTATATATGCTGTCAGAGAATCCATAAGGACCGCCAATGACAAACACCAGTCGCTTCAACCCCGACGACATCTGCTTGTCAATGTAGCCGGCAAATTCACGAGAAGTAAACTCCCTTCCACGCTCATCAAGCAGAATGACCATATCCGATGACTGGAATGCCGACATCAGGAGCTGACCTTCGCGTTCTTTCTGTTGCATCTCAGACAACGACTTCGCCCCCTTCACATCAGGCAATACGGTAAATGCAAACGGAATGTAATGCCCCACCCGCTGACAATACATGTCAATGCCCTCGGTTAGATATTTTGACTGCGTTTTGCCGATTGCCATAAGCTCGATCTTCATTGCCGGGAGATTTGTATGGTTAATCCGTATTTCGTAATTTTGCACAAAAGTAACAAATTCAACCGAATATATGAAAACTAAGGAAGAGCTTATTGATGATCTGCTGTCACTGGCGTTTGCAGAAGATGTCGGCGATGGCGACCATACCACGCTGTCAACCATCCCGGCGGATGAGATGGGACGCCAGCGTTTGATTGTCAAGGAAGAAGGCATCCTGGCCGGTGTGGAAATCGCACGCATGGTGTTCAAGAAATTTGATCCGGAGCTGAAAATGACCGTCTTTATCAACGATGGTGCCCATGTCAAGCCCGGCGATATTGCTTTCGTTGTCGAAGGGCGTGTCCGCTCTCTCCTTCAGACAGAGCGCATAATGCTCAATATCATGCAGCGCATGAGCGGCATCGCGACAACAACAGCACGATATCAGCAACGCCTTGATGGGCTAAAGACCAAGGTGCTCGATACGCGCAAGACCACTCCCGGAATGCGCATGCTGGAGAAAGAGGCTGTCAGAATAGGCGGCGGATGCAACCATCGGATAGGTCTTTTCGATATGATCCTCATCAAAGACAACCATGTGGATTTTGCCGGAGGAATTCCCCAAGCTGTTGCCGCTGCAAAGAAATATTGCAAAGAAACCGGACGCGACCTCAAAATTGAAGTTGAGGTTCGCAATACCGATGAGATCAATCAGGCTCTGACGGCAGGCGTTGACCGCATAATGCTTGACAATTTCACTCCGGAGCGCACGCTGGAAGCCGTAAAGCTCATCAACGGCCGCACGGAAGTGGAATCTTCAGGAGGAATAACCATCGACACGCTCCGCGCCTATGGCGAATGTGGAGTGGATTATATCTCTGTCGGTGCGCTGACACACTCAGTCAAAGGTCTCGACATGAGCTTCAAGGCTTGTTAAGATCAAGTCTCACGCAACGCAAGCATATCGTCAACCGTAAAATCCTCAAAGCCGCCAATCACCCCGGCGGCTTTTCCATTTAACGCCTCCGCCGGATAAGTTGTGGCCAGCGCCACGACTGTTGCACCCGAAGCCCGGCCGGCCGCCAGCCCTTGCAAAGAATCTTCAAAGACAAAACAGTTTTCCGGTCGGCAGCCAAGAGCCGCAGCCGCTTTCAGATATCCTTCCGGATGAGGCTTTGAATGAGTGACACAGGACGCATCGATAATTCGGGAGAAATAATCCTTCAACTGCGGATGCTGACAGAACAGAATTTCCATCTTGCGATCATCGCTGCTTGTCACTATGGCCGCCGGAATGTTTCGCCGGTTCAGTTCCGACAGAAAATTTTCAACCCCCGGATAGACCGGATAGACCATCGATTCCTGAAAATCATGTATGCGCCGGAGAATATCGGCTTTGACGCCGTCATCGTCATAATGCTTCATGATTTCCGGGAGAGTAGTTCCCTTTATCGCTATCGCATAGTTGTCAATCCCTGTCGGATAGATCCGATCTATCTCACTCCAAAACTCCGTATATAACGATTCGCTGTCAATAATGACACCGTCAAGATCAAATAAAACGCCTGTCTTTTCCATGCTGCAAAGATATACATCATCGGTCAATTAGGCAATAGCCCGCATGACAAGCAAGATTGTGACCGATGTGACTCCGATTGGTCACATCGGTGTATGCATTTCGCAACCGATTCGCAAAATCTATTACAATATAGTTAAACCTCTTGGATTGGGATCGATCTTTGGCTAATTTTGTATAGTCAAAAAAATACGGAAATGAAATCAAAGACAACAAAAGCAATCGTAGTAACCGTAATTGTGTTTCTGGTGGTTTTGTCTGTTTCTACGGTTTTGTTATCAACACGGACATCTCAAGACCACATCCAAACCGAGCTCCATAAGGGCACTGTTGGAGAATTGTTGATTGATTATAACAATCAGTCCGTGCTTCTCCGCCCATGTCTTCGTTTTAAATTTGATACCGGAGCCGACTTCAGTTCCATTACGGAAGAAGACCTCAAAACTCTGGATTCCTTGGGATATAAGGTGACTGAATCCACCTATCCGATTTTTGGAAGGGATGGGAAAGGCGATCTTAGATTTGAAACGAAAAGATACACCGTTGAATTGCCCCTATACAAATGGGATGTCAGCACAGATTCCGTAGGCAACACGGTCGCAAGATGCATGTTCAGTAATGTCAATGTGCTGAAAGGCGTTGATTTTGCGCCAAGCCGAACCGGATTCTCCGTATTGGGAATAGACTTTATTGAAAAATTCATTGTCGAACACCGCGCGAAAGAGGGTCTCTTAGCGTTGTATTTCGAGGAGCCCAAGGGATATGAACTCGGAGCACAGTTCTACAAATCGACATCTCCCATCCATTGGCCGACATTGGCTAACCGCTATTACCTTAATCTGACCATTAACAATGACACACGCGGTTGTTTTCTGGACACAGGGATCAAACGAGCCTTTGTCAAATGTCCGGAATCGGCAGTCCCTCTCGATCTTGATAAAACCTACTCCGATACTATCACATCATACAGAGGTGCGACACCGGCAATCACCAATCCCAACAGTTGGGTGACCATAGGGAATCGCCAAGGCAAGACCAAGGTGTTCTATTACGATGACGATGAGGAAGACTATGCCATAAATCCGCTGAACACCATCAAAGACATTGACATGCTCTTTGATTTCCCCCATCAATCCCTTAAATTCCGCAAATAAAAAAGACCGTTAGATTATGCCCATCTTGGGCGACCAATCAAGTAGGAGATAAACACTAATAATAAAGCGTTTATCTCCTACTTTTTTTCACCATCTGGTGGGACGAATATCATAATCTGACTATCTCCTCTTGAATCAAGCCCAAGAACGTGGCTGCATGCGGCGCCATCCATCTGAAAAATTTATTGAATTTTTTACTTCATTATTATTGGAGGTATTAAATAATTTAACTAATATTGCAGTCGCATGTCGCCCACAGTGACCCGATATGGGCTTGTGGGTGGAATGCGGACATAATTGAAAAGCGTTTACTAAACGTTCTTTCTTGGCTGTTTGAAATCTGACAGTTTCTTTGGTTAGTCAAGAATGCAGCAATGGTAGATGCCTTGTGGATATGTAAATTATCGCATACAATTCTTATTCGTGAGGATAATTGGAGTTGGTGCGCATTTACATACTTGCGTGAGGCCTCTGAAAATTGCTCGTTCAACTAACCGGGCAATGTCAGAGCCTCAAACAGCGGGACGAGTAACAGGTACAGAC
>CAYTLU010000274.1:0-5315 GCA_964438665.1 uncultured Bacteroides sp. | reverse complement strand
ACGATAGGGACAAATTGCAAAAAAGTAGTCCAGAAATCTCGTGATTTTTGTCTAAATTTGCAATCGGAATGACTGAAAAAGACCTGGTAGCACGGCTACGCGACATAGAATGGGACGATTTCGAGGTCAAGTCTGCGAAGTCAGACTTACCGAAGAACATTTGGGAAACCGTCAGCGCTTTCTCTAATTGCTCCGGCGGATGGATTGTGCTTGGCGTGAAGCATGCCGGACGTTCATTTGAGATTATTGGGGTAGATAACATCGAAAAACTTGAACAGGATTTCTTCGGCACTCTGCGTTCCAATAAATTCAATGTTCCTCTTTTTGCCACACCCCATCGCTACGAGATTGACGGCAAGAGTATCATCGCCTTTTATTTGCCATCATCCGAGACGAAACCTGTGTATTTCGGTTCGCTTGAAAACACCTTTATCCGCATGGGCAGTGGTGACCAACGAGCCACACAACAGGAAATAATGTCGATGATTCGCGACCAGTCATTCGGCGTCCAATCGCAAAAATCCATTCCCGGAACTAACATTGACATGCTCAACCGTGACGCGCTGACCGACTTTCGTGGCGAAGTGCGTCATTGGGGATTGGTCTCACATCTTGACAGCGCAAGCGATGAGGAATTTTGTAAAGGTGTCGGTATTACTGACCATTCAGGGCAATTGACCTACGGCGGTTTGATAATGCTTGGTAAAAGTCCTTACACATTCAATTACGTTCCTACTTTCTGCGCTGATTATGTAGAGATACCGGGCAGCGGTTTGGAAGCGACGACTAACAATTACACCTACCGCATCCCCGAACAGCAAAATCTTTGGGAGGCCAGTCGTATTATTCTCCGCCGCCTCCGCACTCTCGTCAACACCCCGATGGTTGGAATAAATGAGCGCGGGCAGTCTGTCGAAGATTTGTCAGAATACGATATACTGCGTGAGGCAATGGCAAATCAAATGGCGCACGCCGACCATTTCAGTCCTCGGCGTAGTTGTATCCACGTTTTTGATGACCGAATTGAGTTCCTTAATCCCGGAGGTATGCCGATGCCATTGGATGTGATGGAAAACTCGTTTGAATCGCAGCCCCGTAATCCGGTAATTGCAAAACTATTCCGATTGGCACACCTTTCAGAGAACCTCGGCTACGGACTCCGCAAGCTCAAGCGATGGAAGGAAGCAACAGGCCGCCCGATGCACATTGAAACAACTATAACCTCCGTAAAAGTTACCTTTGATTTCCAAACTCGTGAATCAGAGACAACCGATGTCGCTAAAAATGTCGCTAAAAATGTCGCTAAAAATGTCGCTAAAAACTTGACCGAACGCCAGCAACAAATAATAAAACTCATAAGCGAAAAACCGCAGACCACCAGGGCCGAGATCGCGGCTACAATCGGTGTCGCGACCAAAACAATAGAACGCGAACTCGCCACTCTCTCCGACATAGTCCGCTACGTTGGCTCCAAGAAAGGCGGCCATTGGGAAATCTTGATGAATGGCAACTAGTCAATCTTATTATGGAAATAGCAGCAGCGAGGATAAAAAACATTTTCCCATTCAGAATCATCTGAAAGACCGTTTTTATCTTTAACCATCAGTTCCATAACTATAACATTTTTGGGTGATGGAAAAAAGTGGAAATGCTTGTTGTTTCATTTTTATTCAATAACTTTGCGGCGGATTAGCCTATGTCGCCCGAAAAGCGATAATAATACCATAAATATACATTAATCACTACATATTAAAATGTTGACAGAAACAAGTGTGAAGACCCTGGAAAAAGTTGTGGTGCGCTTCTCCGGCGACTCCGGCGATGGCATGCAGCTCGTGGGCAACATCTTTACAAATGTGTCGGCCGGTCTGGGCAACGAGGTTTCGACCTTTCCCGACTATCCGGCTGAAATCCGGGCTCCGCAAGGCTCGCTAGGAGGCGTTTCGGGCTTCCAGGTAAGCGTTGGATCAAACGTGCACACGCCAGGCGACAAATGCGATGTGCTTGTTGCGATGAACGCAGCCGCCCTGAAACAGAACCATCACCACGTGAAGCGCGGCGGAGTCATCATCATTGACAGCGATTCGTTCAATGACTCTGATCTAAAAAAAGCTCTCTACCAGACCGATGATCCCATCAAGGAACTCGGCATAACGGCTCAGGTGCTGGATGTGCCTATCACCACAATGACAAAAGCCGCATTATCGGACAGCGGTCTGGACAACAAAAGCATCATAAAATGCCGCAATTTCTTTGCTCTCGGCCTCGTCTGCTGGCTGTTTGACCGCCCGATGGAGAGCGTGATGCGTTTCCTCAGAAAGAAATTCGGAAAGAAACCCGCAATCCTCGAAGCCAACACGAAAGTGCTGAATGCCGGCTATGACTATGGCCACAACATCCATGCGTCAGTCTCGACATACCGCATCGAGTCAAAATCGGCACAGCCGGGCATCTACACCGATATCAATGGCAACACCGCCACCGCCTGGGGCCTTATCATGGCCTCCGAAAAGAGCGGACGCCCGCTTTTCCTCGGAAGCTACCCCATCACTCCGGCCACAGATATTCTCCAGGAATTGGCCAAGCGCAAGGATCTAGGAGTCAAAGCCGTGCAGATGGAAGACGAGATAGCCGGAGTATGTTCGGCAATCGGCGCATCGTTTGCCGGAAATCTGGCCGTGACATCCACTTCCGGACCGGGACTGGCACTGAAGAGCGAAGGCATCGGGCTGGCAGTGATCGCCGAACTCCCGCTGGTGGTGATCGACGTTCAACGCGGCGGCCCTTCAACCGGACTTCCCACAAAGACTGAACAGACCGATCTCATGCAGGCGCTTTACGGCCGCAACGGCGAGTCGCCGGTGGTTATCGTTGCGCCATCATCGCCTACCGACTGCTTCACTATGGCTTTCGAGGCTGCACGCATAGCCCTCGAACACATGACCCCGGTCATTCTGCTTTCCGATGCATTTATAGGCAACGGATCATCAGCATGGCGCATCCCGGATGCCGATGAATATCCGGCGATCAACCCGCCCTATCTCCCCGCCTCCAGAATTGCAGAAGGCGGCTGGCGTCCCTACGAACGGCGCGAAGACAACCTCGTGCGCTACTGGGCGATTCCCGGAACAGAAGGGGCCATGCACCGCATTGGCGGCCTGGAAAAAGATTGCAACACAGGCGCAATCTCCACCAATCCCATCAACCATGAAAAGATGGTGATGACCCGCCGCGAAAAAATCAACCGCATCGCCAATGACATTCCTGAACTGGAAACGCTATATGACTGCGATGATGCCGACACCCTGCTTCTCGGATGGGGCGGCACATACGGACATATCCGCTCGGCGGCACTGGAACTCAACAACAAAGGACGGAAAGTGGCGTTTACACATTTCAACTACATCAATCCGCTCCCGAAAAATACGTCAGAGACGCTCCGCCGCTTCAAAAAAGTGATTGTCGCCGAACTCAACACCGGTATGTTCGCAGACTATCTTCAGGCCAAATTCCCTGATGTAAATATCAGCCGAATCAACAAAATACAAGGCCAGCCTTTCTTGGTTGAAGAATTGGTCAGCGCCGTAGAGAAAATCATTGACAAAGAATAGGACCTATGGAACAGCAAGATAATATCTCCACATTCACCCCGGCCGATTTCAAGAGCGACCAGCCGGTGCGCTGGTGTCCCGGATGCGGCGACCACGCCATACTCAACTCCCTCCATAAAGCTATGGCAACGCTTGGAGTCCCGCCTCACATGACAGCAGTCATTTCAGGCATCGGATGCTCCTCGCGCCTGCCCTACTACATGAACTCCTATGGATTCCACACAATCCACGGACGCGCGGCCGCAATAGCCACAGGCTTCAAAGTGGCCAATCCGGAAATGACCGTATGGCAGATTTCAGGCGATGGCGACGGCCTTGCTATCGGAGGCAACCATTTTATCCATGCCGTGCGCCGCAACATAGACATCAACATTATTTTATTCAACAACAAGATCTACGGGCTGACGAAAGGACAATATTCTCCGACCAGCGACCGAGGATTCGTGTCAAAATCATCGCCCTACGGCACTGTTGAAGACCCATTCATTCCCGCAGAACTCGCATTCGGAGCAAGAGGCAATTTCTTCGCCAGATCAATAGATGTCGAACTGCAGATCACACAAGAGGTCCTGCTCTCGGCCGCACGCCATAAAGGCACGTCTGTCTGCGAGATACTTCAGAATTGCGTCATCTACAACAACGGCATCCATAACCGCATCACCGACCGCGAATATCGCGCCGACCGCACCATCCATCTTGTTCATGGCGAAAAGATGATATTCGGCAAGGAGCGCAACCGCGGCATTGTGCAGGACGGCTTCCTGCTGAAAGCGGTAGAAATCGGCAAGGACGGCTACACGATCGATGATGTCCTTGTCCATGATGCCCACATGCAGACCAACTTCCTCCATCAGCAACTTGCAATGATGGACGGCACGGATCTTCCGCTTGCCATCGGCGTGATCCGTGATGTTGCCGCACCGACATATAATGAAGAGGTCAGCCGCCAGACCGAGGAAGTGCGCGCCGCCCACGGCTTTGACTCCCTCCGTTCGTTCATTCTCGCCGGTGACACCTGGACCGTTGAATAGCCCCCATCTACAATATTACTAAAGATACCGGCGGTGTGTCAGACAAGATTGACACATCGCCGATTTCATTTACTTACCATTCAGGCAACAGATAGTTTGTGCTGCGGCCGCTTTCGCCGCTATTGCGGAACATCCCTTTGGCTATAAGGTCGTTAATGTCGCGAAGCGCAGTATCCTGTGAATAAGCCATCGAGTTTTGTCGCAAAAATAAGTACTTTGCGGTGAAAGCGCAAAATAATCTCCGCAAATTTGCGGAGATTAAGCCAACATCATACGTCAGGATAATACTTAAGGCTATTTTATGTTTAAAAACATATTTGTTAAATTTTTGTCATTTCGAAAATTTGTCATAGATTTGCAGTGGATTGGAGAAATTCAATTCATCGTATTGTTAACAAGAGGCGTTATGCCCATCATCTTGTACTGGAGAAGCGTCGGAAACTTACTCACGTATGCAAGAAGTTGGCTTAACTGTCTCCACGTCATAAGGCGTGGAGCTGTTTTATTCCACATCTGCATACAAAGGTAATCCGGGCTCAGTAGAAAATTAATGGGGATAAGCATACAGTTTTGCAATTCGGAACAGGAAGAACTTTTTGTCAGCGACACCTCTGAGATTTGCCCGGAACAGTTTGATTTTGGCATTGAATGCTTCAGCCAATGCGTTAGAGGA
>CAYTLU010000273.1:0-1999 GCA_964438665.1 uncultured Bacteroides sp. | reverse complement strand
CTATCAAAAACAAAATGAGTTATGAAACGCGTTGGGGCGCACGGCTCTTTCATTTAAGCCAAAAGAACAAGCATAACCTCCCTTACCCGGATCATTGCGAATCGGGTAATTAGTCATATCTGTATGTCAGTCAATTACACTTTTATCAAAATTTGATTTTTTTCATTTTTGGCATAAGAAACGCATGAGTTTGGTAAAGCTCATAGAAACGTGTCTCATAAGCTCCGCCATGCCTTTTCTTTTGTCAGAGTTCTTTTTGCGGAGACCTTTCCATATTGAAAACACGGAGTATACGATTCTCTGTATGGTGTCAAGGTTTCGGGCGGATTTTGATGACTTGCGCTTCACCTTGTCCTGCAGAAGGTTGAAGTCCAGTCCCCAGTGCATGCTTTCGATAGACCAATGTTGGCGCACGAGTGAGCCCATCGCTGGCGTGTTCGTCGGCAAGCTGCTCATATACAGTCGTTTTTCAGAGGTATGCACGCCTGTTGACTTTTTGACAGTTTCGGCCTCATATTCTATGATTGTCATGTTGCCTCCCCATTTCTCCTTGTCTGCAATGACATCCATCCCGTCATGGATGTGGTATGTTCTGGTCTCAATCCTACCATGGCCGAGTTCCGGTCCTTCCGTATAAGAATAAAGCGGTGTGTGCTTCTTCAGCCTGTCCTCCACTCCGTAGCGCAGTGAACGCTGATTGGCCTTGAGTTCTATGAGGAAGTCGCCGCCTTTCGCTCTGATTTTGTCGATGATATCCTTCTGCATGGACATGGCGTCGGCGGTGACTATCTTTCCTGATATGTTGATTTTGTCGATAAGCAATGGGACGGCCTTTATCTCATTGCTTTTTTCCCGGCAGGCTTCGGTTGCCAATATGATGTCGGTGTTGAACGAATACGCCGACACTATATCCGGATTGCGCCCGTTCTCCTGAACAGTCCCTCGTTCGGCCTTGCCGTCTACACAGATTATCTCTTTGTCGCAGTCTGCTTTGAGCAGTTCTTTGTGGAACACTTCTGCAAACTCCTGCATTTTGTCGGCAAGAGCCAGATCGTCTATGCCGTTTGCAACACGGCATAGGGTCGCTTCTGAGGGTATCCCGTTGCTGAGTATGCCCAGTTTACGGAATCTTCCGAGGTTGTGACGACCGAATTCCATTATTGCGGTGCGTCCGACATGTCCACAGACCCTGCCGAGGATCATCAGTATGATGATGTCGGCAAGACGATGACGGATATTACCCTTGTCTGTTCTGCGGAAATCGGGCACTGACGAGGCAAAATCCATCAGCCGGCTCAGAATACTGTCTTGTGATACAAATTTATTTCTTACTTTTGCGGTGTGATTGAGCGTATATGCCTCAATCGAACGTTTTTGGTCGAGTGGCTTCATTTTCTATGTAACTGTTTGATTTTCACCTATAAAGTTACGAAAAATTTGCCACCCGGCCAAATTTTTAACGTACTTATTCCTTTGAAAATAAGGAATATACGCTCCCTATGACGGAAAACTTCTATACCCTTAGATCCAACTCGAAGCCATGTTGCACCACTTCAAGAAGCCACATCATTACCGTGGGTGCCCCGCTATAAAATAGTACCCTCCCCGAAAGAACGAGGCGGTTTTAAATGAAAGAGCCGTGCCCGGTAAGAGCTTCGATAATAGCCGAGGCTTTGAGCCGTGTTTCGGCGAGTTCGGTTGTCGGGTTCGAGTCCGCAGTTATGCCGCCGCCGGCGTATACGGCAAAAGCGCCTTCGCGGTCGATGCGTGCGCAACGCAGTGTAACGTATGCTTGTACGGTATCGTTATGGCATACAAAGATATAACCGGCATACAGTCCGCGGCGGTGTGTCTCGTGCCGTTCGATGAGTCGTCGTGCCTCGTCACGCGGCATACCGCATACGGCAGGGGTCGGGGCTGTCGTTGCCAGGATAGTGTCAATCGCAACGTCGGGCAATCGTGGGGCGCTGATGTGTGTGCAGATATGTTCGACGCGGTT
>CAYTLU010000272.1:0-3419 GCA_964438665.1 uncultured Bacteroides sp. | reverse complement strand
CCAGTGAGATAACTAGATAGCCTGCTACAAAAACGATTAATAATGGAACTAACATGCCCTATAAAAATGTGATGGAATGGTCATTCAATACATGTTCAATACATACCACAAAAGTAGCTATTTCTATTGATGATTATTTTTTTGATTGTCTCTTTGCTCCAATAATAGGACTTTTTGACCAATTTAATGGAAACATGGACTCATGAACACTGTAGTTCCATAATTTTTAATCTGTTTTTTAATCAATTCGTATGGATATACGAAAATAATAAGTAACTTTGCACTGAATTTATTACGTATATTTATAAATTTCTAAGGAAACGAAGAACTCAGACCACCTTGATATTATAATGTGTTGATACAATTGCATTATTGTGGGCTATGAGTTCTGATTGATCTTATTGATAAGTTACGATGGGTTCAATGGAAATAAGTAAGATTGAGGTATGTTTTGCTCAAAAAGAACATGCCGTGTATGCTCCGCGCATCTGTGAACTGATCTATGAATCAGCCTTGCAGCGTGGAACCGGAATTGCTCGCCGCTCCAATGAATATATTGCGGCCAAGATCTCCGGCGGAAAGGCTGTTGTGGCTCTCGAAGGTGATAAGTTGATAGGCTTTAGCTATATTGAGTGTTGGGGGCATGGCGATTTTGTTGCCACATCGGGTCTCATTGTCGATCCGGATTATCGTCATCTCGGACTGGCTGCCCGCATCAAGGCAAAGACATTTGAATTGGCGCGTACGCGTTTTCCGTATGCCAAGATATTCAGCATAACAACCTCGCTTCCGGTGATGAAACTGAATTCGCGTATGGGATATAAGCCGGTGACGTTCAGTGAACTTACTGACGACGAGGAGTTTTGGCAGGGTTGCCAAGGTTGCTGTAATTTCGACATTCTCCAGCGAAACAATCGCCGTATGTGTCTCTGTACAGGCATGCTGTTTGATCCGGCGCAGCCGGCTGAGAACACTGCCGCCACTCCATATATTATGGCAGTCGGCAATAAACTCAAAAAACTATTCAGGATAAAACGATAATCAATATGGAAAAAAAGAAAAAAGTTGTACTCGCTTTCAGTGGCGGTCTCGATACATCATTCTGCGCTAAATACCTTTCGGCGGATCTGGGCTATGAAGTCCATACGGCCATTGCCAATACCGGTGGCTTTTCTGCCGATGAGCTGGCTGAGATCGAACGGCGTGCGCTGAAGTTAGGGGCTGCATCCCATGTCGCTCTTGATGTGGCGGACGACTACTACAATAAAAGCATACGGTATATGATTGCGGGCAATGTGTTGCGTAATGGCACGTATCCCATCAGCGTCTCGTCGGAGCGTATATTTCAGGCGATTGCCATAATTGAATATGCAAAGAGCATCGGTGCTGATGCCGTGGCCCACGGTTCGACAGGCGCAGGTAATGATCAGGTGAGGTTCGATCTCACGTTTCAGATTCTCGCGCCCGACATTGAAATCATTACGCCTACGCGCGACATGGTTCTAACGCGTGATTATGAGATTGATTATTTGAAACGACATGGCTACGAAGCCAATTTCACCAAACTTGAATATTCCATAAACAAAGGCCTGTGGGGAACGAGCATCGGCGGAAAAGAGACTCTTTGTTCCGAAAAGACTCTGCCGGACGCGGCCTATCCGAGTCAGGTGACCGAGACGAATCCCGCTACGCTAAAAATCACGTTTACGAAAGGCGAGGTGACGGCAGTTAACGGTGTGGAATATGCCGACCGAATCGAGGCGATAAATGTTATCGAGGCGATTGGCTCAAAGTATGGGATCGGTCGCGACATGCATATCGGCGACACGATAATCGGAATCAAAGGGCGAGTAGGATTTGAGGCCGCTGCTCCGATACTGATTATCAATGCCCACAAGATGCTTGAAAAGCATGTGCTGACCAAATGGCAGCTCTATTGGAAAGATCAGATCGGCACATGGTATGGCATGTTTCTTCACGAGGCGCAATATCTTGATCCTGTTATGCGCGATATGGAGGCTTATCTCGCCAACAGTCAGGAGCATGTGTCAGGCACGGTGGAAATAACCCTCAGACCGCTCTCTTATACGCTTGTCGGAGTTGACTCGCCTTATGATTTGATGAAAACCGACTTCGGAGAGTATGGTGAGGTCAACAAAGCATGGAGTGCGGATGATGTCAAGGGATTCACAACCATAATGGGCAATCCGATGAAGATATATTATAACGTGACAAACCGCGCTGAAAAGAAATGATAAAAGCAGGAATCATAGGTGGCGCGGGATATACCGCTGGTGAGCTTATTCGCATCCTTATTAATCATCCTGATGTGAGGTTGTGCTACGTCCAGTCATCAAGCAATGCCGGAAACAGTCTGACCTATGTGCATGAAGGACTGATTGGAGAGACCGACATGTCATTTACGGATCGTTTCCCGCTCTGCGATGTCGATGTCGTGTTCATGTGTTCCGGTCATGGCGCGAGCAGTGAGTTCTGGAAAGAAAACGCGCGTCCGGAGGGGGTAAAAGTGATAGATCTTTCGCAGGATTTCCGCGATGAGTCCGCCGGATATGTCTATGGGCTGCCGGAAGTCAACCGCGACCGCATAATTGATAGCAACCTGCTTGCCAATCCCGGATGCTATGCCACGGCGATCCAGCTTGCGCTATTGCCGCTTGCCGCTGCCGGCCGGCTGACAGACAGTGTCCACATTACAGGCATCACCGGTTCTACCGGAGCCGGTGTGAAACCTACGTATTCAACCCATTTCAGTTGGCGCGATAATAATCTGTCGGTTTACAAGCCTTTTGAGCATCAGCATCTGAAAGAAATCCGTCAGACGCTTGCCCAAGTGATGCCCGGATTCGGCGCAGAGTTGAATTTCATTCCGATGCGGGGTGATTTCCCGCGTGGAATTTTCGTGACAGCATATATGCGGACGGATCTGACAGAACGTCAGGCCGCTACGCTGTATCAGGATTTCTATCGCGATGCTCCGTTTACGCATTTGTCTGATAGACCGCTTGATCTCAAACAGGTTGTTAATACGAATAAAGCCATTCTGCAAGTCGAAAAACACGGCGACAAGCTTTTGGTCATTAGCGCGATTGATAATCTGTTGAAGGGCGCGTCCGGTCAGGCTGTCCAGAATATGAATCTTATGTTCGGTCTCGAAGAAACTGTCGGGCTGAAATTAAAATCCTCAGCATTTTGATGAATCTATTTGATGTTTACTCACTCTACGATATAGAACCGGTCAGAGGTTCCGGCTGCTATGTCTATACTGCCGACTCTACGGAATATCTCGATCTCTATGGCGGCCATGCCGTGATTTCTATCGGTCATGCGCATCCCCATTATGTTGAGGCGGTTTCCGGTCAGGTTGCAAGACTCGGTTTCTATTCCAATTCGGTCAGAAA
>CAYTLU010000271.1:0-4775 GCA_964438665.1 uncultured Bacteroides sp. | reverse complement strand
GTGCACAAGGCGGCACACAGCCCGGCGGTGACGACCATGTTACCGATGTTGACTTCGAAGAAGTGAAGTAAACCCCTCCAAACATAGGATTAAATATGTAATGTACGAACAGCGCGATAGCCCCGGCTACCGCGCTGTTATTGTCTATGCTGTTGTTCTTTTGTTTTTATCAACAACAGAACAGGAGTCCACAACAGAACAAAAGATTCTTGGCTATATTAAATGGAATTATTTTCACAATGCCTTTTGTTCTTTTGCTAACGCAGTTGTTCTTTTGTTTTATTTTAACAACAGAATTTTAGCGATATTGGTTGAGCAAATCCATGGTGCGGTATTTGGGAATAAATCTGAACTTTTCAGCTCCGTAATTAATAAGAACGCCTACATCAAGCCCTGTGGTTTTTAAATAGTTTACGAGCTGTTGTTCATGAATAGTATGCAACTCAGAGACAGCTTTTAGTTCGATGATGACTTGATTGTCAACCAAAAGGTCTGCTCTATAATCTCCAATAATTTCGCCATGATATTCTATGGTCAATCGAGCTTCTTTTTCTACGCGAAAGCCGGCTTCTCGAAGTTCAATAAACAAGGCATTTCGATAAACGGACTCAAGATATCCCGGAGTCAATTCAGTCCTTACCTTAAAAGCGCAATCTCTTATTCTCTGCAATATATCGTTGTAATCTACCATAGGGCAAAGTTACAAAATCTTATGTTCTTCTGCAAATGCTGTTGTTCCTTTGTTTTTATCAACAACAGAACAGGAGTCCACAACAGAACAAAAGTCTCTTAGCTAAATTCGTTGAAATATAAAGAATTAAACCTTTTGTTAACGCTGTTGTTCTTTTGTTTGATTTCAACAATAGAACAGGAGTTCACAACAGAACAAAAGATTCTTTACTATATTAAATGGAATTATTTTCACAATGTCTTTTGTTCTTTTGCTAACGCTGTTGTTCTTTTGTTTAATTTTAGAATAGGAGTCTACAATAGAACAGCAGATTCTTAGCTTTAATCAATGTAAATATTTTCAAAATGTCTTTTGTTCTCCTGTCTACGCTGTTGTTCTTTTGTTTTTTCAACGGCTGCAAGAGGTTTTGGCACGGAATTTGCTATTCTTACGGTGTCGGTACGAGCTTATGCTTTGCCTACACATAAATTATATAGATAACATTAAAGCATTATGGAAGAAAAAGAAAGAATCACTCCCGGCAAATATGTCGAGCTCGGATACGACCTGTACCGCATCGAATCGGACGGTACCGAAACCCTTGTACACCAGACAGACAAGGACGACCCCGAACGCATTGTTTATGGTGTTACGCGTGGCGTTATCGCTCCGCTCGAACGCGCCCTCGAAGGCCTTGCCGCCGGTGACGCTTTCGACGTAACAGCCAAATCGGACGAGGCATTCGGACCTCGCGATGACGAGCAGATAGCCGAACTCGATAAGGATGTTTTTGTCGTTGACGGCAAATTCGACTCGGCAGTAATCCGCAAGGGCGCTGTCGTCCCCATGATGACCCAAGACGGATACCATATCAACGGCATCGTTATCGAAGTCACCGACAGCCATGTCAAGATGGACTTCAACCACCCCCTTGCCGGCAAAGACATACGTTTCCGCGGCACCGTGACGCTTGTGCGCGATGCCACGCCCGAAGAGTTGCAGCCCGTTCACGGCTGTGGTTGCGGATGCGACCACGACCACTGTGGCGAAGAAGGTCACGACCACTGCGGTTGTGGCGACGGATGCTGCCACTGAGAACACGGCTAAGCCCGATTTCGCTCAAAAAAATCGCAAAAAAGCTGTCCGGGTCTTGGCCATCTCACATTCTTTTCGTATATTTGTATTGAAATATGGTCCAAACGAAACGGCCGACATTTTACAGACATTATCGCAAATACTAACATCTTAACAAAACCTGAAATTATGAAAAAAAAATGGATATGCACCGTGTGCGGATACGTACACGAAGGCGATGAAGCTCCTGAAAAGTGCCCTCTCTGCAATGCTCCCGCTTCAAAGTTTAAAGAACTCGACCAGACAGCCGCTCTGACATTTGTTACCGAACACGAAATCGGCGTAGCCAAAGGTTGCGACAAACAGATGATTGACGACCTTACCACACACTTCAATGGCGAATGTTGCGAAGTAGGCATGTATCTTGCCATGTCGCGTCAGGCCGACCGCGAAGGTTATCCCGAAGTAGCCGAAGCTTTTAAACGTTATGCTTTCGAAGAAGCAGAACACGCCGCCAAGTTTGCCGAGCTCCTCGGCGAAGTTGTTTGGGACACCAAAACCAATCTCGAAAAACGCATGGCAGCCGAAGCCGGTGCCAACGAAGACAAGATGCGCATAGCACGTCGTGCCAAAGAGCTTAACCTCGATGCCATCCACGACACCGTGCACGAAATGGCTAAAGACGAAGCTCGTCACGGCCAGGGCTTTGAAGGACTCTTCAACCGCTATTTCAAAAAATAATCGGCTCCGCCCGATTACTCTCGAAAGGCATAGCCACCCATAACCTATATACCCGGGTACATCCATTGTATCCGGGTATTTTTTTGCATTTTGTAGAACATAAATTTGGCAGAATCAGCCAATTTAATTAAATTTGTGCAACTAAAGTGTTATAATTATGAATTCATGCATCAATATAGAAGATTTTTTCAATTCTCAAAACACGATTGACAGTATTCTGGAATCAGATTATGCAAAGGCTGAGTTGATAATAGATGTCACCAAAGCTTTTGAACGAAATACGTACGAGTGTGTATACATAATTGATTATTATAAACGAGGACTTCTGTATGTATCAAACAACGTTGCCAATCTGTGTGGTGGAGAGGCTATGAGAATAATGGATTTCGGGGAAAAGTTTTATCAATGCTATTTGCCAAAAGAGGAATTGAATATGCTGATAGAGTTAAATATCGAAGGGTTCAAGCTACTAAATGCTCTACCAATTGAAGAAAAAAAGAGGCATACTATCTCATGCAGTTTTCATATCGTGAGAGATAATAGTAAGCGATTAGTTAACCATAAGTTTACTCCCGTAGCATTGACAAACGATGGGAAAATATGGCTTGCATTATGTACAATATCTCTATCATCAGCTAATAAAGCAGGTAACCTGATGATTAAAAAAGCCGGAGCATCTACATTCTATCATTATTCCCTTAATGACCGGAAGTGGAAGGTGCGTAACGAAGTTGTATTGACCGATAACGAGAGAGCAGTACTGTCATTATCAACGCAAGGATATACGATGAAAGAAATCGCCAACATGATATGCAGGTCGGTCGATACCGTCAAGGCTTATAGACGTAGCATCTTCCAAAAGATGCATGTCAAGAATATCACCGAGGCTCTAATATACGCTCAGGATCGTCAACTGATATAAAGAGGGACGCGACTTGTTGAGAGGTTGTTTCCATTTTGGAAATAACCTCTTCCGCTTTCAATTCCCCGGGACTGAAGTTTTTTTTTCAAAATGGCATTCTTGGCGTCAGTACTCGGAATTTTTACTACACAAAAGTGTGTTAATACATGTTAAATTACCCCCCCCGAAAATTATACACTTTTGTGTAGTAGTCATTATGAAACAAATGGTTACCTTTGTGCAATCAAACAATTAAATAATAATTCTTATGAAACTATATTTTTACATTGCGCCGATTATTCTGCTCTGTGGTCTATCCGTGAATGGACAAGAGGTCGCTGACAGTGTTAAGCCGCAAGAGCTTAACGAGGTGGTTGTCCGTGGTGACCTTCGTACAGAAAAAGGCGATACGCTGTCAGTCGTTCCGTCCGATAATCAACGCAAGTTCAGCGTGACAGGATTTGAATTAATTCGCAGCATGATGTTTCCGGGATTGAGAGTTAATACTACCGATGGAGAGTTGTCACTGGCCAACGGTGAGACGGTCGTAGTCCAAATTGATGGTCGTCCCGTCGAACGTCAGGCCATTCTTACCATAGGGGCAAAGGACGTGGCCAAAATCGAGTACATACAGACTCCGGGAGCTGAATATGGATATGACTCCTCGATTGGAGCTGTTATCAACATAGTAATGAAACAACGCGATGATGGATATCTTGCTGCGGTGGTTCTGAATAATGCCGTCACCACGGCCAACGGGCATAATTTTGCGTACGGTAAATACAATAAAGGCAATTCACAATTGGTCGTAGGTATCAGTTCGGAATATGCCTCGATGACCAAACGTAGAATTGACAATAACAACACCTATCAATTCGAGGATGAAACTAAGAATGTAATTTACGAAGGGATGAATACCCCACTAAAATACACCAATAACATTCTGGAGGCTGAGTACAACCATTTCGTACCGCAAAAACATATTTTTGACATTACTTACCAAGGCGTATTCTATTATAGCCCGGATCGAGGACATGCGCAGAAAGTAACGGTAAATGGCAGCGACCCATATTACCAGATGACAAACCCATACGAAAAATACCTGTCACAACGCCTGAACCTATATTATAAACACTTTTTCGGCAGTAACGCATCGCTGACAGCCAACCTAATGGGCAGTTATAGAAACACCGACTATAATCATAACATATACGAATCGACAACCGACCAATTCGATTACGACAATCCGACATATAAATATGGCACTGTCAGCGACCGTCAGGCTTATGTCGGTGAGGTAAAATATATGAATACGTTTAATCCTAAATTCACGCTTAGTGTCGGTGCGAGAGGCGCATACTCGTACACGTCCAACGATTACGAAAGTGA
>CAYTLU010000270.1:0-4047 GCA_964438665.1 uncultured Bacteroides sp. | reverse complement strand
ACCTGTTAACCAATCTTCCCCAATAGCAATTATCAGTCTTTTTAAGTGATGAGGTAATATCTTTAAGCTGTTCTTCTACTGTTATCCTACTGTTATCCTACTGTTATTCTGATGTTCTTCTACCGTTATTTTCTCACTCTTATTAGCGCGAGTTCGGGATAAGAAGAGCGTAAAAACTTAACAAAACTGACGGACACAGAACATCGGGAGGCCATTTTGGTCGCCTGAGTTGTCAGTATCAGTAATTGTTACTGCCAGAGGACGAGCTGACCGTTTGATTGCGGAACCTCGAAGTCGAAATTTACTTCGGGCTTTGTGGCGAAGAAACAATAAGCACCCATTGCAGCGAGCATGTTCATAAGGAAGTTGTGAACGCTGCGATGGCGCGAATGCACAAGCTGAGCCACATTCTTGAGCATATCGTTGATGGATTCTATGATGCTCCTTTTCCGCAACATTATCTTGTCGTATAGCGGCATCAAACGCTGTTTCATATTTGAGCGCAGACCGGTCACGATATGTATGCCATCATCCCAAAGATGTCCGAAAAGAGACCGGGAGATATATCCCTTGTCGGCGTACAGTTTACCGAACACCTTGTCTGTCAGAGTGTCAATAACCGTTCCATTACGGTCATCGACATTGGCACGAGTCAATACAAAGTTAATCAGTTCGCCCTTTTCATTGCATAGCAGATGCAGCTTGAACCCCACATACCAGCCCATTGTGCTCTTTCCTTTCTCAGCAATAACTTTGAATACTTTCATATTGAACTGACGCTTGTTGTGGATTACGGGAATACAGGTGCTGTCCACAAAACTGATGCCGGTGCATTCACCGAAACATGCCGGTTTCAGGAACATAGTCATGGCCACAAAACAACGAGGCATAATCTCCACGAATCTGTTGTATGAGAATCGTCGTGGAAACAAGTGCTTCCACCTCCCGCATACACATGACAGGTAATAATGTTTGAAGTTGCGGTAGGTGTTGAAGTGGAAGCAGATTAGAATTGTGATAACCTCCGCATCCGACATCATGCGCTTACGACGGCGCTTGGGCGAATCCGGAGTGGATTGAAGAGCGTTTTTTGCCATCTCGACCTCAAATTCTTTGCAGAAATCATCTGCAATACAAAAAATTTCAGTAACTTTACTCTCGGTAATCATGATATAGTATTTATTATTTAGCACTACTAAGTTACTAAAAATCACCGAGATTACCAAAAGAATCGGCAACTTTTTTCAAGCTGCCGATTCATCTTTTTGATCCTTTTTAGACCTATTCCTTATCCCGAACTCGCGTTATATGATTCGCAGAAAGATTGCGGAAAGCAACATGACAGACAAACTCTCCGTGAGAGAAGCAATTCGGATTCTATGCCGACAACGGATTGTGAGACTCGATAACGCATGGAGAATGGCTGAAGCCTCCGGCAAAGACAAGGCTCAACTGGAGGCACTCGGAGTCCCTGTTACGTAATCCGTCTGCTGAATTATGGATTGATTGTAACTTATCGCAAAAGTTCAGCTTATAAAAAGTTCAGCTTATATGTAAAAATTTAGGCTAAAAACGGATATAATACTATATATCTTGTTTTGTGAAAGAAGGAGCCGGAAGGAGGGCTGTTTTAGAGTCCTATCACCTTTCGGCTCTTTTTCCGGCACGAAAGGGTCCGATCCTTGCCGCCCGCTCTGCGGTTGACAAGAGCCTCGGCCACTTTTTTGGTTCTATAACGAATTGTATGGGTATAGCCCTCAAAGATTCAAAAGAAATATCTAACTTTGGCATATGAGAAGCGAGGATATATTTGCCCTTGGACTTGGGTTGCTCCCTCCATGGGAGGTGAAGTCAGTGCTGTTTGAAGATACACCGAACGGCAAAGAACTACATATACATATAGATTTCAAACGCGGAAGCCGTTTCGCAAACGATAAAGGGGAAATGGTTTCGTCATATGATACAGAGGTAAAGGAATGGCGTCATCTTAACTTCTTTGAACACAAGTGCTATTTACACTGTCGTGTGCCACGTATACCAATGTCTGATGGCAGGATCAGAATTGTTGAAGTTCCGTGGGCGCGACCCGGAAGCGGGTTCACCCTCTTGTTTGAAGCATATACGATGAAGTTGATAGAGAGCGAAATGCCTGTTTCCTCTGTGGCGAAACATACACGGGTTACCGCACCGCGTATATGGCGGGTATTTCACCATTGGGTGTCCAAAGCCCGAGAGCATATTGACTTAAGCGGAGTGCGCAGAATAGGCATAGACGAGACTTCAAGTCGTAAAGGGCACAACTACATAACCAATTTTGTAGACCTTGATACCCATCAGCTTATATTCTGTACCAAGGGAAAAGGAGAAGCAACCATCGGGGAGTTTGTCAAGGAACTGGAGAGCAGAGGTGGAGATAGGAAAAATATCAAAGTAGTCAGCATGGACATGTCACCGTCGTTTATAAGCGGCTACTTTGAATACTTCAGCCATGCGGATTTGGTATTTGACAAATTCCATATTGTAAAGATGTTGAATGAAGCGTTGGACAAGACACGCAAGGCCGAGCAGGAAGACAAGAAACTCCTCAAAGGACATAGATTCACGCTTCTTCATAAGAAATCCAATCTTTCCGATAAAAAATATATGGAACTGGAGACATTGCTCCTGACCTATCCGGTGCTTGGAGAGGCATACAAATACAAGGAAGGATTCTTTGATGTGTTTACATACGAGAAATCTGAAGATGCGATAGAATATCTTGAAAAGTGGTGTAAGGCTGTTAATAATACAAGTCTCACCCACATGAAGAAGTTTGTAAACACATTAAAGGCTCATTGGTCTGGAATCATTACGAACTTCACTTGTCCGGGTGTCAACAATGGCATTCTTGAGGGGATAAATCAAAAAATCCAGCTTGCCAAACGCAGAGCAAGAGGCTTCGCGCTCATATCCAATTTCATTGACATGGCATACTTCGTCAGCGGCAAGCTCAAATTCGACTTCCCATACAATTCGTTATAGAACCTATTTTGTTGGATATGGCCAATAAATCCCCACTAATTTTTGACTGACCCACAAATCCTTGACGGTCTTGTTCAGATTGCCGATTTCCGAGCGGAACTCTTCGAGATATTTTTCTATACCAACTTGCTGATTCACTGATACAAAGATACTAAATATCTTTGAAATACGCAAGAAAATCAGCAATTATTTTGGATCTAATTTGTTGGAAATCAGCAGATGTATGTCCGCATGACATAACCTCTGGAATAACACCTTAAGGACGTGCCTAAACTTGGAAATTCTGATTCGACCTCATAGCTGAGTAGTTACCAGCGGCGCAACAGCAGTTAAAAAATCTTAAAAAGCGCAAATTGTTGTTCGAGGCTCCCAGTCGGTCCCGAAATCTCGCATTTTTTGCGTAATTTTGCATCATTCTTAAGAACACTTGATTCCATATATGGCAAACGACATCCGCAAAATCGGCACTGCGCTGATTTCTGTCTACCACAAGGACGGACTTGACGAAATTTTGGCTCTCCTCAATGAAGCCGGCGTGAAATTCCTCAGCACGGGCGGCACCCGCGCGTTCAGTCAGGGACTCGGCTATGACTGTCAGGCAGTTGAAGACCTGACCGGCTATCCCTCGATACTCGGCGGGCGCGTGAAAACGCTCCACCCGAAGGTGTTCGGCGGCATTCTCAACCGCCGCGAAAACGAGGGCGACCGCGAACAGATTGCCAAATATGAAATTCCGCCTATCGACCTCGTTATTGTCGACCTCTATCCTTTTGAGGCGACCGTTGCATCAGGGGCTTCCGACGACGACATAATCGAGAAAATCGACATAGGCGGCATCTCGCTTATCCGCGCCGCCGCAAAGAATTGGAAAGACGTGGTGATTGTGGCCTCGAAAGAGCAATATGCCCCGCTGCGCGACCTTCTAAAGGCCGGCGGCGCGCAGACAGATGACGAACAGCGCCGCCGCTTTGCCAAGGAGGCATTCGCCGTGAGCAGCCGTTATGATGCCGCGATTTTCAACTATTT
>CAYTLU010000269.1:0-6261 GCA_964438665.1 uncultured Bacteroides sp. | reverse complement strand
ATTTGGACCGGCATTTAAGAAATCTGCACGCCAAAGTCAACAAATGCAAACTGGACGAATACCTCGATCCACTATTGCCTTCAATGACACTTTCTTTGAACATCTATAATGATAAGGTGGCTGTTTCGACAGGTGCATTGCAATATCTGGACAATGGTTGGAATAGTTTTGCTGACGGGATTGACGGTTTTATCCGATTAATCGGCCTTGGCTCAAACATTCAGCGCATGAACCTGTCACTGGGAGCATACAATTACTACAAGAATCTCAGTATGGAAATCAACCTGAGGTTCTATAGAAAAATTCCTTGGGACAGATGTGATGATGACGATCCGGATGAACTGCCCGACCCGGCGAAGTGGGAGATTTATCCAGGGTTCTGGGTAGCCAAGCCATTGATCGACCCATCGGGATATGTCTATGAGGCGGTGACTTCCAACAGGCTGCAAGGCGTGACGGCCACAATCTATGAGCTGACCACCTCGACCGACATGTATGGCGAGAGCAGCCAGGCTGCAACTGCATGGGATGCAGAAAACTACTCTCAGCAAAACCCGCAGATCACCGACCAATGGGGAATGTATCAGTGGGATGTTCCCGCCGGACAATGGCAGGTGCGTTTCAGCAAGCCGGGCTATGAACCGACGGCCACAAAATGGCTGCCTGTCCCGCCGCCGCAACTCGACATCAACATTCCTATGACACAGGCCACCAACCCGACCGTAGAGAATGTCGTGGGATATGAAAGCGGCATCACCGTTACATTCGACAAGTATATGATTCCGGCAAGTATAGCCGACACCACCATTGCCGTGAGCCGCCGGGCTTCGGGCGCGGTGGAAGGCGCGCTGCAGCTTGTCAATCTGGAAGAAGACCCCTACACCGGCGAATCATTCGCATCGAAAGTCAAATTCGTTCCAAGCCGTCCGTTCACGGCGGGCGAAACGGTGACTCTCCACGTCAGTCGCGGCTCACGCAGCTATGCCGACATGCCGATGCTCGACGACTATGAGGCGCAAATCGTGATTCAGAACGAACTGAAAGCGATAGAAGCCGATACGCTCGTAGAGCTGACGATGGGCGAGACACGCAGCGTGGAGATAGCCGTGATTCCGGCAAGCGCGGCTGCCGGCCGGACGCTGACCATCGACAACGGATCGCCCTCGATTGCCAACGTGCAAGCCGACCGAATCCGACTGGATGACAACGGACGCGCCACAATCGGCATCTCCGGTCTGCTCCCGGGCGGATCACCGCTGAAATTCGGCGTTGAAGGATCGGATGTCAGCCATGAAATGACCGTGGAGGTGGGATTTGACATCGATGTGGCAGCACGTCCGACAGCCTCTATCCCGACCGGCACGATAGTCGATCCGGGCACCCCGGTTGCACTCTACTGCGCAACAGACGGCGCAACGATCTACTACACCACCGATGGCTCTTGCCCATGCGATGAAGCGACCCGCATACGCTATGCCGGCCCGATCATCGTTGACCGGACAATGACAATCAAAGCGCAAGCGATGAAAACCGGCGCAGAACCCAGCGAGGTCGCAACGTTTGAATACATGACCTCGATCGCAGGCCTTGGAGAGACCGTTGCACCAAGCAATAACGTGTTCAGCGACAACGGCGAAATACTGATCACAGGATGCGATGACACCGACTGCTCGATCTACGATATTGACGGCAAAGTGGTGTGGACCAGCCGACATTTGTCGGGTGACATCCGCGTGCGACTCGCCCGCCACCATGCCTACCTTGTGAGGCTCATGACCAAGGAGGGCAAAGTGACCGTGAACCGCATAATGCTCTAGGAGCGTTATTCCGACCTGAGATGGGGCTGTGTCAGAAAAAGGCGCAGCCCCATTTTTATGTGCGGCCGGAATCGGAATGGAATTGAAACTGAAAATTCATGATATTGTTGCATGATTGACAATATATGTATATCTTTGCCGCGTTGAAGTTCAATACAACACACAGATAACCGATCAATAAATCGCATTCAAGTACCTTTTTTAAACCAGTCATGAAATCAGTCAACATTCCCCCATTGAAATTCAAGCCTATTTTAAAATCGGCAATCTGGGGAGGAGAGAAAATCGCGCCGTTCAAAGGCATCGAAACCGATCAGGAACAAATTGGAGAAAGCTGGGAAGTCTCCGGTGTGAAAGGCAACGAGTCGATTGTTGCCAACGGCGCTGACGCCGGGCTGACACTCACTCAGATGATCGAGAAATATGGAGCAGCACTTGTCGGCAACAAAAACATCGAACGCTTTGGCAATACATTTCCGCTGCTCATAAAGATCATTGACGCAGCCGGCGACCTGTCGCTGCAAGTGCATCCGAATGACGAACTGGCAATGAAACGTCACAATTCGCTCGGGAAAACCGAGATGTGGTATATAGTTGACACCGACCCTAACGCAATCATCTGTGCAGGACTTGCGGAAGCAATCACTCCGGACAAATATGTTGAGAAGGTCAACGACAATTCACTGATGGATGTAGTTGCACACCATAAATCGAGACCAGGCGATGTGTTCTTCCTGCCGGCCGGCCGCATCCACAGCATTGGCGCCGGCAATCTGCTTGTGGAGGTTCAAGAGACATCCGATATCACCTACCGCATCTATGATTTCGGACGCGTAGATGCAAAAACCGGCAAGCCGCGCCAGCTCCACGTTGAAGAAGCGAAAGATGCAATCGACTATACCGTTTATCCAAGCTATGTCACAGAAGCCGGGAACAACATCGACGGCACGTCAAGCCTTGTGCATTGCAGCCATTTCAACGTCTATCGTCTGGAGATTGATGACGAAAAGACATTTTATCCAAACTATGACTCATTCGCCACATTCACCTGCATCGATGGAGAACTGACAGTCAAGGATGACCGCGACAATGAAATCAGCCTGCGCAAAGGTGAAAGCATCCTCATCCCGGCAATGGCAAAATCCATTACCGTAACCGGCAAGGGGGTCATAATATTTGCCAATAACTGATCCCATTGATTTACCCCATATCAGATTCAGGGTCGAGACAATGTCTCGGCTCTGAATTGTTTTTTTGCGGACACCAATCACATTTTGGTAGGGGCGAGACATGCTTCGCCCGAAATCAACGGCGTGGGCGATGGCAGGGATTGAATGTGAGGATGGCCGGTTTTAAAGGGGTTGGGCAACGTGGGTTGAATCGGCGGCAGAGGTAGCAATGGAGTCCGGGGCGGCGACTGCGGGGGTGGACTCCGCTTTATTGCGCTTTCTGAGCCAAGGGCGGAGGAAAGAGAAGATATTGTCGAAATCCCGCTTCAGGACAATGCCCACGCCCTGAGTGGTCAGCGCACTTTTCAGGTAATAGTTCTGGTCGTTATATCGGTTGTAGGCTTTCAGACGGAACGTTCCGCTGCGGTTGAGCAGATATTCAATGTCGAAATCGCCGATAAACGAGTTGTTGTTCAATGACTTGTCGCGATAGCCGAGATTGCCGTTGAGTAGCAGCCGATTATTGAGAAGGCTGCTCGAAAGAGCCACATCAAACTCTACATCGGAGAAATCGCCGCGATCGGAACGAATGTTAGGAGCGATATTCCAGTTATCGCTGATCTGCCCGAGAATATTGCTGAGCTGCGAGGATATTGTAGATGATGCAACCGACACAAACTCGTTGCCGCGAGTGGCATTCATATAGTCAGGCGTGTAGAAGCGGTTCAGCGCAAGCAGATATATGATCTGACGGCTCATCATCTCATCGGTGTTTACAATACTATATACCTTCCGCTTCGTTTCCTCGGTCAGCGTCGGGAAGTCGAGATTGAACGAGATTCCGGGCTGACGCATATCGCCATTGACATGCAGAAGTGCATCGACAGGCACATTGGTGCGGTTGAGTTCCTTATCCTCCAGAAACGACTCATCGAGATCGGTCAGATTGGCCTTGACCTGATATTTCGCGGTCAGGCTCAGCTGCGCAGCATAGGGGTCGCCGTTGAATGCGATGGAGCTGCCGGGCTGTATGGTGAATTCCTTGATTATAATATCCTGAAGGGTGAAATTATACTTGCCATCGTTGAGAGAATACGTGCCGTTCATGCGCAGATCCTCATTGGCCGAATCGTATGACATTGAGAGATTTCCGCTGCCATGACAACGTATGCGGTCGCCACCCACAGGATCCATCACAAGCGTGATCAACGCCTGGGGAGTTATGTCGATGTCGAACGTCATCTTATACTTGCTCGGATTGGAATCCTGCCCCGCATTAGATATCTGTTCGTTGAACTCCCGCACGCGCGGCGGCGGAGCATTCAGCTCGGCAATGGAATCTTTTTTAGCCTGATCGCGATCGCGGAAAGTTATAAAGTTATAGTCCTGCGCCGACAGCGCATCGCTAAGGACATAAGTGAACGTGGATTTGGGGGCGGTTGACATGCCGACACGAATATCAACCAGACCGGGGACACCCTCAACACGCGCGCTGCCATTGCCAAATACCCGCCCATACCACTGGAATTCGTTGTTTTCCTTGACATCATAGACCAGCAGATTGCGCGCATCGGAAATCCGGAACTCGAATTCCGGCGATTTGAAGCATTTGTGTGTCACCCACCCATTCAGCCGCGCCGTGTTGCCATACACATCTTTCATCAAAAGATTATCAAGGCTGATGCGGCCGGGCGTGAAATGGACAGAATCGGTTGTAGAATAGGTGGTGTTGGTGAATCCAAGGGTCAGCTTGACATCCTCACCATAGACATCGCCTGTCATGTCAATGAGCTTGAATGTGCCATAGAGCCGGGCCGAACCGGAGGCGAAGCCTGACACATCGGATGCGAACGCCGACATATACGGTTTCAGGAAGCCGATCTCCAGCTTGTCGGCGGTGAACGAGAGATCCAGCGACTCATTCATCGGATAGATGCAGCCATCCACCTGCGACCGGCGGCCGTTGGGCTGGAGGATGTCGGCAAATATCGACACGGCTTTTGTATCGTTGAGCCATTGCGACTTGATCAGCGCATTGCCCATCAGGGAATGATTGTAGGTCAGGCCGGCGACATTCAGGCCGGGGGTGAACGCAATCGGCGTGGGGGTCAGAAGCTGCGTGGCATAGAACTTGCCTGTTGCGTTTCCGCCAAACATGGCCGTCTGAATGTCGAGAGTTTCGAAAATATAGTCAAGATTGACATTTTCAAGAGCCAGAGTGATCGTATCGGAAGGGAGTTCGGAGGCCCGGCCGCTCATGGATATGTGTTGCTTGTCGCGCCAGCAGCGGAAGTCATTGACTTCGATAACTTTTCCCTCGACCGTGATTTTTGCCGGATCGACCGTCCAAACAGTGTCATTGAACACCATGCGTCCGGGGTTGATAAACAGATCCGTGCGCAAGCCATGCTCCTCCGAGCGGGCAAACTGCGCGGAAAAATTCAGATCGCCGCTGAAATCACGCTCCCGGTCAACGCGCCATTCAAAATGCGTATCGACCCGATCATTGTTGGCGGTGGCAATAGTGTTGATTGCCATAGGCCCTTTTTTCGTTGGCAGCGTTGTGGCAAAACTGATATTGCCACTGCTTGACGGCACAATTGAATCCGGGCCGCAAACGCCTACGGTCAGCGAGGTGTTGCGTATGAGCTTGTTGCCTTGCGTCAGATAGGGGGCATCAAGTCGCAGCGAGAAAGCTCTGGAAAGGCTGCGGAAATCGCCGTCGATCTCCACCGGATGAATGACCCCGACCGGGCTTTTCAGCAACGGAGCAAGCGGATCGATGGTCTTGAGCGTAATGTGATAGGTCAGATCATTATAGTTGCGCGGCTCTGTCCAGAAATCATTACTGTCGGAATGCGGAGCGGAGCCTGTCAAAGCGGGCATTGTCTGCGCCAGAATCGCCTTCCCGACCGGAATCAACGTTGACAGATGGTATTTTCCGCGAACCACGACATCTGCAACATCGCTGCTGACGGTCAACGAGTCGATCTCGTCACCTCGCGCCGATTCGACAAAGATATCACGCATTTCAAAATCCGGTTTTCCCTCTTGTGTCAGCAGAATGTGTTCCACAGAAAGAGAGCCGGCCACATCATCAACCGATGTGCCGTAGAAAGACCCGTCGGCAGTCAGTGAAAGAAGTCCGGCCGGGGCGCGGTCAATCCCGAGCATAGAGAGATTGACATTGCGCATGTCGGATGTGAAATCGAGGCTCTTTTCAGAGCGCGTAAACTTGGCGCGCACATCGGCATTGGCATAAAGCATCTGATTGT
>CAYTLU010000268.1:0-2767 GCA_964438665.1 uncultured Bacteroides sp. | reverse complement strand
GACCCTACCGGAGATGGGGGTATCAAACCGGTGAAAAATTTGATGTGGATGTCATGACAAATGCGTGGGGATTCTTGACGGTAAATTTTTTCTTTTTTTGTGTGAAACCTTTTGCTGATTTGCTTGTTTTTTTTTCAAATCAGTGTTATCTTTGTAGTGTTATTTCAATTAGCACGGCATTATGCCCCGATGCCAGAAATCCGTGAGAAGGGATAAGCAATTAATGGGGTAATCAAATTTTATAATATTCAGCTACTTGGTTATCTGTATGCTCCGATGGAGATGTTTTATAGAGCCTGTTTCATGAAAATTTCGGTTTCTTGAACCATGTGTGCTGCGGAGAATTCCAGAATTCATATTACAACTATAATTATATGTATAATATCACCGATTTGAGCGCAATGTCTGACGATCAGTTGAAAGACGTTGCCACTTCAATGGGAATAAAAAAATTTAATATAGAGGAGCGTGACGACACGATGTATAAGATCCTCGATCAGCAGGCTATCGATATGGCTGCAAACGTAGCTGAACGCAAACGCCGTCAGCCGAAAGAGCCGAAACAAAAGTCTGCGGCAGCAAAAAAGCAGAAAAAAGATAACGGATCTCAGGTAGAAGCAGAGGAGGGTAACGCTTCAAAAGCAGGCGCGACATCTGAAACAAAAGAGCCGGCAACCAAGAATGTGGAAAGACAGAACGTCGAAGCCATCGTTGAAGGCGAAGAACCGAAGACGGAAACCGTGATTCCGGAGAAAAAGAAACGCGGACGGAAACCTAAAGTGCGTCAGCCGGAAGCCGAGCAGTCGGTGCAAGCGGATACGGAGAGTGCCGTAGCCGGCCAAAGCGATGAGTCATTGGCAGAGTCCGGTGCAGGAAAGCCCGCAGCAAGTGGTGAAAAGCAAAATGTCCGCCAGCGTCGTGGAAGAAAGAAAGCTGCAGAAAATATAGCGCAACTGCCTATATCCGATGATCTCGATATCGCTATTCCGGCAGAGCAGCCGGGTAACGTACTTGCCGATGAAAATCAGACTGCAGTTTCTGTTCAGGCAGAAGATGACCAGACGTCAAAAACGGAGACCCAGTCTCAGTCTGCGCAGTCGCAGGACAATCGTCAGAAAGATATATCGCTCACGAGCTTTTTCCCGCGTTCGGAAGGACGTAAATTCGTTCCACGCTCACAGCGTGAGAAAGAGGAGGCAGCGGCAGCTGCGGCTAATGCCCCTATAACTCTGAACGAGCCTTGGCAGCAGGAGAAACTTGACAAACAGAATCAGAAGAACCGCAATAAGAAAAACCGTAATAATAACGGTAACAACAATAACAACAATAATAATGGCGGCAATAATCAGCAGCGTGTGAACACACCTCAATATAATTTCGATGGCATTGTAGAGACAACCGGAGTGCTTGAGGTGATGCCTGAGGGATATGGATTCTTACGTTCGAGCGATTATAACTATCTGACTTCTCCTGATGATGTCTATGTCACCCAACAGCAGATCAAAGTCAACGGATTAAAGACCGGAGATGTGGTAGAGGCCGCAATCCGTCCGCCGAAAGAGGGTGAGAAATATTTCCCGCTCAGCAGTGTGATCCGTGTAAACGGCCGCACGCCTGAGTTTATCCGTGACCGTGTTCCGTTTGAACATTTGACTCCGCTTTTCCCGGATGAAAAATTTGATTTGACAAGCGGTCGTTCGGCAAACATTTCGACACGCGTTGTTGACATGTTCTCCCCAATCGGCAAAGGTCAGCGAGGTCTGATTGTCGCTCCGCCCAAGACCGGCAAGACAATCCTTCTGAAGGATATAGCCAATGCTATCGCCGAAAACCATCCGGAGACATATATAATGATTCTTTTGATTGACGAACGTCCGGAGGAAGTGACCGATATGATCCGCAGCGTGAATGCCGAGGTGATTGCATCGACATTTGATGAGCCTGCCGACCGTCATGTAAAGATCGCCGCTATTGTGCTGGAGAAGGCAAAACGCTTGGTGGAATGTGGTCATGATGTGGTGATTCTGTTAGACTCCATCACAAGGCTTGCGCGCGCATACAACACATGCGCTCCGGCTTCGGGCAAGATACTTTCCGGCGGTGTGGATGCCAATGCGCTTCAGAAGCCTAAGAGATTTTTCGGCGCAGCCCGAAATATAGAGAATGGCGGTTCGCTGACAATTATCGCGACAGCCTTGACCGAAACAAGCTCGAAAATGGATGAAGTTATTTTCGAGGAATTTAAGGGGACAGGCAATATGGAACTTCAGCTTGATCGCAAATTGTCCAATAAGCGAATCTTCCCGGCTGTTGATATTATGGCTTCAAGCACTCGCCGCGATGACTTGTTGCTGCGCGAAGAGACGCTCAACCGCATGTGGATACTTCGCCGGTTCCTTTCTGACCGCAACAGCATAGAGGCTATGGAATTTATCAAAGACCGTATGGAACGCACGTCATCCAATGACGAGTTGCTCCGGACAATGGGCGACTAAATAAATCCAAACCATACATAAACCGTAAAAAAATAACACCGAAGTGATGTTTCGGTGTTATTTTTTGCTTATTCCCACTCGATAGTTGCCGGTGGCTTGGAGGAGATGTCGTAGGTCACGCGATTGACTCCGCGCACGGTGTTTATGATTTTATTGGAGACTTCGGCAAGGAAGTCATAGGGCAGGTGTGCCCAGTCGGCAGTCATCGCATCAGTTGATGTTACAGCGCGGAGAGCAACGGCGCGTTCGTAGGTGCGTTCATCGCCCATCAC
>CAYTLU010000267.1:0-4851 GCA_964438665.1 uncultured Bacteroides sp. | reverse complement strand
GCCGGAGCGTTTTGTTATTTTTGCATAAATAATAGTAGCGGACTGACTAAAAATTAGTAATTTTGGCCGGATAAACAAATACGTACCAACACGCATAAGATGATTAAATATGCACTGACGGCGTTCTACGCCATTATGACTTTTGCTGTGTCGGCCCAGAATAATATTGCCGAAGAAGTGGCATGGGTCGTAGGCGATCAGCCGATTTGGAAATCTGAGATTGAGGAGCAATACAATAATCTTCAGTATGAAAAAGTGGATCTGGGCGGCGATCCCTACTGCCTGATCCCTGAACAGATGGCGATTGAAAAGCTATATCTCCATCAGGCTGATATGGATACGATCACTGTGCCCGATGCTTCTGTCATGGCGGAGGTGGACGCGCGTCTGAACTTCTATATCCAGCAGCTTGGATCGCGGGAGAAGATGGAAGAATATTTCCGCAAATCCATGCCGGAGATGCGCGAGACTATGATTGACGCAGTCCGCAACTCCTATCGTGTGCGTCAGGTGCAGCAGTCCCTCACAAAAAATATCGTGGCAACACCATCTGACGTCCGACGCTTTTTTGATGCGTTGCCGAAAGACAGCGTGCCGTTTGTTCCGCTGCAGGTTGAGGTGCAGATACTGACCCTTAACCCGGTGATCCCGCGTCAGGAAATTGAAGATGTCAAAGCGCGTCTGCGTGATTTCACAGACCGTATAAACAAAGGCGAGAGCGAGTTCTCGACTTTGGCCATCCTCTATTCGGAGGACAAGGAAAGTTCGCTGCGTGGCGGCGAGATCGGTTTCATGGGGCGCGGACATCTTGACCCCGAATATGCTGCGGTGGCATTTAATCTGTCTGATCCGAAGAAGGTCTCCAAAATTGTAGAGAGTCAGTATGGATACCATATTATACAGTTGATTGAGAAGCGCGGCGACCGCATCAACACTCGTCATATCCTGCTTCGTCCAAAGATTTCGGAAAATGATCTTGTCGATGCTGTGAATCGTCTGGATTCTGTGCGCAATGATATGGTCGATTCAAAGAAATTCACGTTTGAGGAAGCTGTGGCCTATCTTTCGCAGGATAAGGATACGCGCAATAACCGCGGTGTGATGGTTAACCAGCAGAACGGAACCACGCGCTTTGAAATGTCGCAGCTGCCCCAGGAAGTGGCTAAAGAAGTCAACTCGCTTGAGGTTGGCGAGATATCCAAGCCGTTCATCATGATTGATCCGAAGCTCAATCGCGAGGTTGTTGCTGTGGTCAAACTGGCAAACCGCATCCCGGGGCATGATGCCAACATATCCGATGACTATCAGCTTGTGAAAGACTTGTATGAGAATTCGGAACGCGAGAAACTCCTGCGCAACTGGGTTGCAGAAAAGATAAAGAACACATACGTCAGAATCGAGGACGGATGGCGCAACTGCGATTTCAAGCATCCGGGCTGGATCAAGACATCCGCAGATGGCAAGTAGCAGTTTGTTCCTATGAGGTCTGATTCAAAGAAGATTTCAAAGACGTGGCCGGCAAAGATTTTGGCGGTCGCGTTTGTTTCATTGCTGCTGATACCCTCCGTTATCATTGCATCTGCACAGCGCAACGGAGCAAAGCCGGTGAAGCGTCCTGTGCCGGGACAGAAGGTGATCCGTCCGGCGATACCGGGGGCTGACCGTTCTCAGGCCGACAAGGTTTTTCTGGAATATGCCGACAGACTGTCATTTAAGGAAGACCCGATGCAGAGCAATGAGGATCAGTATCAGATTGTCAGCGGAAATGTCCGTTTGCGAAAAGGGGGAATGTTCATGTATTGTGACAGTGCCTATTTCTATGAGGCTATCAATTCCGTGGAGGCGTTTGGCAATGTCAGGATGGAACAGGGCGACACTCTGTTTGTCTATGGCGATTATCTTGATTATGACGGCATTGAGCAGATGGCGACATTATATGCCGATATGGGTAAGAAAGTCCGGCTGCGCAATCGCGAGGTGACTCTGCTGACTGATGTGTTCCATTATGATATGGTGGGTGGCGTCGGCTACTATGATGTCGGGGGAGAAATGATCGACAACCGGAATAAACTGACCTCTTGGGAAGGCGAATACTATACGCAGACAAAGCAGTCGTATTTCACCGGCGATGTCAAACTGGTCTCGCGCGGTAAGAAAGATGAACTCCGCATCAATACGGATTCATTGGAGTATAACACGGCAACGCATATCGCGGAGCTGGTAAGCCCCAGTGAGGTTATAAACAGTGATGGCGTGATATATACATCTTCCGGCACCTATAATACCAATACCGGAGTCGCTGACCTTTATCAACGGTCGATGGTGCGCACAAACCGTGGCAATACGTTGACCGGTGACACGCTGATCTATGACCGTTCGAAGCAGAAGGGATGGGCTTATGGCAACATGGTGCTGACCGACTCGGCGCGTCAGAGTTCGCTTCACGGCAACTATGGCTTTTATGATGAGTTGCGCGACAGTGCGTTTGTGACCGGGCGCGCTCTTGCTAAAGAGTATTCTAAGGGCGATACGCTCTATCTTCACGGCGATTCGATTGAGGCGTATATGGATTTGTCTGACTCCACCAAGGTCACCAATGCATATCACCGCGTCAGATTCTACCGCTTTGACTTGCAGGGGCTGTGTGATTCCCTTAGCCTGACTGAGCGCGATTCGATGATGTGGATGTATCGCAGCCCTATTGTCTGGAACGGTGAGCGTCAGATACTTGGAAATCAGATCAACGTCCATCTCGCCGATTCTACCATCGACTGGGCGCGCCTTCCGCGGACAGGATTGATGGCTGAGCATATCGCTGAGGATTGCTACAATCAGTTGAGCGGTAATGACATGACTGTGTGGATGGACGATTCGACAGTGCGCCGTCTGTATTGTGAGGGAAATGTGCAGCTGAATGTGTTCCCGATGGAGTCGGACTCGTCATATAATAAATTTGCCTATGTCGAGAGCAGCTATATGGATGCCTATTTCAAGGGCAATACCACGGAAAGCATTCATTTCTGGCCTGAAACCACATCAAAGATCACACCTCTCTATCTGGCAAAGCGAAATTCATATTTCCTGCCGAAGTTCCGATGGTATGAGGATTTAAGGCCCATATCGCCGGAGGATGTGTTTTATGTTCCTGATGGGATGGAGATTCTTTTGGAAAAAGCCGAGCCGGTGACGGCCGGCCCTGTCGGGCCGGGCGGTCCGCCTAGCAAAGCTGCCGGACCAAATCCGAATGCGCCGGCCGATCGCCGTGGGAATACCCGACAGCCCGGTGTGCCGCAGCATCTGAAACTTGGCGGTTCTGGCGGCAATGCTCCCATAAGTCTTCCGAGGCCGGATGCGCCAAAAGAGAAAAAGTTATCAACACGTTATTGACACTCGTGCGGCTGCCTGTAGATAATACGGTTTGCCGCATGTTTTTTTGTGTTGTAACTTTGCCGGTGAAAAAATCATCATCCGTTAACTGAATTTACAATGAGCGATATCATACGTCTGTTGCCGGATTCCGTTGCCAACCAGATTGCTGCCGGAGAGGTCATCCAACGCCCGGCTTCGGTTGTGAAGGAATTGGTCGAGAATGCTGTGGATGCGGGTGCGACATCGGTGGAGGTAATAATCCGCGATGCCGGACGAACGCTCATTCAGGTTGTTGACAATGGCTGCGGCATGTCGGAGACAGATGCGCGCATGGCTTTTGAACGTCATGCGACCTCGAAGATTGTCAATGCCGATGATCTGTTTTCGTTGCACACTATGGGTTTCCGTGGTGAGGCATTGGCTTCGATATGCGCTGTGGCGCAGGTCGAGCTTCGCACGCGCACGGATGAATCCGAGGTGGGATGCCGTCTGGAGATACATGGATCAAAGGTCGTGGCGCAGGAGCCTGTGGCATGTGCAAAGGGCAGCAACATAATGGTGAAAAACTTGTTTTTCAACGTTCCGGCGCGTCGGAAATTTCTGAAGAAAGATGCTGTGGAGTTTACTAACATATCCCGCGAATTTGAACGCATGGCCTTGGTTAACCCTCACTTAGACTTGACTCTGATACATAATGACACTATCGTGCATCAACTCCCGGGCGCATCTTTCAAGCAGCGTATTTCTGATCTGTTCGGTAAGTCTGTAGAGCGTCAGCTCATTCCGGTTGCCACTTCGACATCTATTGTGAAAATCGAAGGGTTTATTGGCATGCCCGAGCATGCGCGGCGGCGCAATGCCCTTCAATATCTGACCGTCAACGGACGCCACATGCGGCATCCCTATTTCCATAAGGCGGTGATGCATTGTTATGAGTCGTTGATTCCATCGGATCAGCAGCCAAATTATTTCTTGAATTTCACCGTTGATCCGCGGACTATTGATGTCAACATCCATCCTACGAAAAACGAGATCAAGTTTGAGGATGAGGCCGCTATCTGGCAGATTGTGGCGGCGGCGGTGAGAGAAGCTCTCGGACGGTTCAACGCAATGCCGGGAATTGATTTTGACACGGCTGATTCTTTCGACATTCCTGTGTTCAATCCTAATGCCAATGGGGAGCATGGCGTTGAGATCGATGCGGCCTATAATCCGTTTTTCGCTCATTCGGCGGTAAAAAGTCCGGGTGGCGGAAGCTCCGGCGGCTCAGGCTCTGCGCCGTCAATCCGGCGGGCGGGGATTGACCGTGACTGGCAGAAACTGTATGAAGGGTTCATCGGTGATGCGGCCGATGTCTCGCCTCGCCCCGCCGATGAGCCTAAAGAGGCTGATTTGGGCGCGTTATTGTCGGCAGCGGGTGATTCGGCGGAGGTTGACGACGGTGCATCATCAATTCAGGTCAGAAACAAATATATCCTGTCG
>CAYTLU010000266.1:0-2821 GCA_964438665.1 uncultured Bacteroides sp. | reverse complement strand
CCAATTCGTCAGAAGTCATAAATTCAACATCCGGCCACCGTTTGACTCTTTCTTTAAGAAGATTTTGAAATAGCGGCAGTGTCCTGTCGGTATTGTGTTTGTCGATTGAACCGACAAAATTGAGGCGATGAGCGGAAATAGTGGCCGGCTTATGCCATCTAAATGCGATTGCCACACGGTTCAAGCAATCGGAAAACCAATCGAAATCGGGGCGTTGTGCGGGTTCGAAATAGCAGTTACGCTGGAGATAGATTAGCCCATTTGGCGATTTTTTCCCGAGAAAATTGTTGTTCTTGTAACGGAAAGTCGTGTCATCGTCAAGCGGGATCTTCTGACTTACATTACCTTGAAGGAACTTGACTCCATAATCTTTCAAATGTTTTTCAATTCCCAAAGGCCATATATAGGTAGTAGCGATAAAAGATTCGGAACGGGAACCAAATATTTTCTCAAAAAGGTTTAAGCCTTCTTTAAGGATTACGCCATACTCCTCGATATCTTCCTTTAACGCAGAGTTGAAAGCCCCCATATAGTTAAGCTTGATTCGCTCGTCAACATCTGAAGTCAAGCCAAACGTACCATAATCAAAAGAACGACGTGTAATCCCGTCTCCGCCATTCAAGGCTTTCATCCACTTTTTGACATTCAAATGTTCGCGCCCGTGGAATTGTGGATGAATCAACCCAGCAGACATACCTTCTTGCCACATCGCCCACGCGCCGTTATGCCGAGATGACTTCTCGAACGTATCGGTTATCGGTTCATATATATATTCAGTGAAGCCATTTGCTTTGACGGCGTCAAAATCCGGATTGGCAACAACCGTATCGGCAGTTATAATCGGATGACGGCCATTCTTATCTTTGACCGAGGTAAGCACCTCAAAGATACGGCTCAAATCTTCAGCTGTCTCCAGACCGTCATATCTACAATACGGGTCTCTGTCAACCCTTATACCTTCACGCAGCATCTTATCATATGTTTCGCGCGAAGGCATACGGATTGCCCCCCAATCGTCCGACTCAATCACTACAATCTTCCTCCGTGTGTGCCACCCCGGAATGTTGATAAAATTGTGTGTCAGTTGCGTTTTTAATTTCGAAACAAGGTTCATCAGAAGATCTTAAACGGAATGTACAATAGCATTAAAAGAGCTTTCGCTTTAGCACTTCGAATATGTCCATACAACTCCCCAAAGCCAATTCCAACCCGATTGGCGTTTTTTATCATTCTATGGTAATGTCCGAGAAAATATCGAGGGTTCCAATGGAAATAATCGATGTTCTCATCAATAAAGTATAGGCTATTTGCACTGTTATTCAGGCATTTCCCCCCCCCATTTTTTGGGAAGCACCTTGCCTCAGGATGCTATTGTCGGCATCATAGTATACTTTCCGCCCAATCTTATTAAGGAGACGAGTCGAATATTTGCGACCCAATGCGCTCCATATTACCGATTCGTCAAGAAATCTTCCAATTCCCCATTGATAATTCAGCGGGCTGTATGCATCCATAAAGTCCGACCGTTTCACGGAACTTACAAGTTCCTTATGGCATCCGTCCTTCAACACCATGCGATGCCAAGAGGCATCATAACGGTAGGTTTCGACAGGAAGGGAGAAGTTCCCGACACCTATGGTTTTCCCGTCTCCGTCGACGGCAAACATACTTACTTTGGCGATGTGATCTTCTTTATGCAATTCTATGTCTATCCAAGCATTCTCGAAGTTTTCAACAGCGTCGGGCATCAGCGCGTCATCGCTGTCTATCTCCGTGATATATGGAGTCTCGGCTATTTGATATGCCTTCCATTGGGCCGTGTATTTCCCGCCATTCTCCTTCTTGACGTACCTGATTCTGATAGCATTTTCGGCTGCGAACGACTTTACAATATCTTCAGTATTATCAGTAGAACCGTCATCGATGATAAGCCATTCAAAGTCTTTGAATGTTTGATTTTTAAGCGATTCATACAAACGAGGCAATAACTTGGCCCTGTTATATGTAGGCGTGTATACGGTCTGTCTCATTTTAAGGCTGTTTTTAACGCTGTTTCATATAGATTCAAAAATTGGGCGGCCACATTTCGTATATCATATTGAGACAAGTCAATAGATTCCAGTCTGTTTGTGTAGTCACCATTCAAGAATTGCTCGAGATGGGTGTATTTCATATCCTGTGAGTTTAGCGAGAGTATCGGACGCCGGCAAAGAGCATAGTCAATCAGTTTACTCGGGGATTGGACTGCGGTCCCGTTTTCAAGATTCAACAGAAAATCGCAACTTTTCATAAATGTAATCAACTCATTACGCTGAATATAGTTATGAAGAATCAACTTATTGCCCAACCGATCAGCAAAAGGAGCTATCAGCACTCGATTACCCGTAAAAATATGAAATCTGAAATCACGGTTACACGAACTCAGCCATTCCAGTATCGGTCGAGGGTCGCGTTTATTGGGAATGAAAGTGCCGGCAAAAACAAAGGTTGGCAGTTCGTTTACCGGAGGTTTGGGGTTGTCCTCCCAATCTGCGGAAAAATCGAACCCTTGAGGGATTACTTTGATTTTATTATGGAACTCCGGGTAATAACTCGGTATGGCCTCCTTGATTGGTACGGTTATATAGTCACATCTCCTGCAAAATGCCTTTTCAAAATATTTGAAATAGAACATTTTCTTGAATGTATCCGTCTTGCACCCCATATAAGGGTCGCCACAGTCGGCAATCCAAACTTTAGCGAGGTTGGGATTTTGCTTAATAGCCTTATTCGTACCCCAATGTATTGAGTGAGGCATGGCTATGGAAATCAACAAATCATA
>CAYTLU010000265.1:0-1710 GCA_964438665.1 uncultured Bacteroides sp. | reverse complement strand
CTCCCTCGCCGTCTATCTTCAGCAGATCGGGCGCGGGCTGCGCAAAGCGAAGGGGAAAAGATTTTGTGTCATCTTGGACAACGTCGGGCTGAGCCAAACATTCGGCACACCCATAAGGAAATGGAAATGGGAGCGTATGTTCCGGGGTAATGCCGGAAATATCCGAATTGATACCGGCGACAGCCGTGAGCTGTTGAAGCATTACGGATACCCCGGCAAGCTCGCCGACGAGCCTATGGAGAAGGCCATCAGCCACGAGGAGATGGAGACCGCCGTCAAGCATCAGGAGGTGCTGCGATACTATCCATCAAGCAACCTTGTCGGCATTGTTCTCAACGGCAATGTTGTCGCTAAAAAACGAGTCGTAAGCGTGATTGCCCGCAGGCGGGATGCCGTCGCTCTCAGGCTTGCCGACCAATCGGCCTGTTTGGTGTTCGCTTCGGGAGAGGAAATGCCGCTTCCCGATGATTGCAGGGATGTTGACATACTTGACAACAAAATCCTGAAAATCACGACGGCGTATAAAGAGATTTTCATTGACCTGATTACAAAACAAGAGTTCAGGCATCTGCCGGTGATTGAGAAATACGGCCCGATGGAGTTTATCGGTAATCGGAAATTGATCTGGAGGCGCATATATAACTGCCCGCGCTATTATTACAGGAACGAGGCCAGCCACCCCAGTTGGAATGGCTTCTATTTTAAGATTTACGGTATATGTCCCATCGCGACGCAGGCGTACATTCCTGTCGCCACGCTTGGAGGCGCACGTGGATGCAGCTATTCATACGTGGTGTTGTTTCAGAGCGATTTCCGCGAATATTACTTGGTCGAGGAGCTGACTAACGGCAGTATTATACTCGTAGACTTCAACCTCGGTTACTACCTTGTGAAACCCGACCTCACCCACAAATTTCTTTTCACCGCGACATCCTACACAAACTCGAAAAACACGCTTGAAGAATGGATGATGAAGCTACAAAAAAGGACTTGAATCCAATATTACCTTAATACTGGGAATTGAGCCATCAACTTCTTGCGACAATGGCACGACGTTCTCCACCTCGAATTCGACGAGCAACCCCGCATGGAAATATCATAAAAGGTCTCGGCTTCAAATTCTGCCGATAGTGGGCGAAGCGCTGGAAACATCGGATAGCTTACGGGGAGAACCAGCTCCGAACATTCTACTTCAACTATACAGCCATTTCATGAAACCAAAATCGTTGAAGTGGCCTACAAGCAATAATTAAGCGCTATAAAAGGATGATGCACAGCATCGCAGACATGAATTGTCTGCGGTGCTTTTTTAATATTTACAACATCGTTTTTTCAATCAATTTGGATAATTGCTGTTTGATTGTATTTGGCTTCATCTGTTCCTCTCTCGATGTATTCGTCGATAACATCACTCAATTCGGCGAAACACACCTTGCCATTGATTAGAGCCATCTCCTTGCCGGATTGAAGATAGACCTCGTAATAATCTGCGCAGTTAAGGGCGATGATGATAGTCCCTTTGTGCAGCCTCCCGTTTACCTTGAATGTGAGGGCTGGCATATCCTTGTAGACCGTCGCCGCAAATTTGCCTGCACCCGCCGAATAAAATTGCAGTAAGTCGATGCTTAGATTATATGATTTATTTTTGTGAGACAGTGCAAAGACAAGATAATCGAATAACATAACCTTGTTGTCAGTTTGTTATTTGCA
>CAYTLU010000264.1:0-14967 GCA_964438665.1 uncultured Bacteroides sp. | reverse complement strand
GAGCGTAATATTCCGCGAAAATTTGGTGGTTAGTTTGACATCCCTTGGGAGCACCTCGGAATAAGCTGGAATCAAGAGGACATCATCGAAAGTCAGACCATCCATCTTGACTTTGTCTGCAATAAATGACATACGGCTATCGTTTTTTCGTTTGTTATATATTGCATGCAAATTTACCAATAAAAAGTGAAAACACGGAAGAATGTGTGTAAAAATTTTGATTAAATTTGCAAATAGTTATCGCACAGATTATTTAATATCTGAATACTCTCACAAGAAGCACTTTGTCGGAATCGCTGCCAAGATGCTTGGATATAGCATGTTCTACTTTGCGGTATAGCATAATTTACACTTTTCAATCCGTTTTACGTGTGTAAAATTACACTTTTCAATCCAAAAATGCAACTAAAAAATACACTTTTCAAGCTTTGCGCATCTACTCTTTTGGATTTTCAGCAGCATCAATGAAATAGCGATCGAAGAGTGAAAGCCGGAAAAATACATTATATTCTTACTGTTTTTGCTATTTTCGTGCCGTCAGTCAGCACCACCTGCAATATGTACAGTCCGGATGAACAATCTATCCGATACGCATCATCGCCGGCGCGCTCAAACCGGCAAGGCCGGCCGAACATGTCATGAAACGACACAGCCTTGATTTCTCCATCGGCAATCACCCTGACTGCGCCCCCTTCGACTGTCACTTGGATTCTGCGTTTGTCAGCAATAATGTCGTTGATTGATGCCGTTGTTTCGGTGACAATATAGTTGTCGAACCATTGCTTATACTGCGGCAGAGACTGTCTAATCCCATTCTTGATGTTATCCAGATTAGTCCAATCAGGCTTGTATTGCGTCCAGATGCTGTCATAGCTCAAGTTGATGGCAACCGCCGTTTTGTCATGCAGTTCGTCAAGATAAGCGTAAGCATCATCAACCTTGTCCTTATATGCGTCCCATTCCTCTTTGACCACCTTACGGAATCTTGGGAATTTCCACAGTTCTTCAATCCAGGTAAACTGTGCTTCCTCATATGAATACTTCCGGCGATCGGCAACGAAAGTACTGTCTCGGGGATTGCGCCCGAAAGTCCATCCGGAGTCCCAAATAGGACCAAACTTCCATTTCTCGCCGGTGTCCTTATGCATATACGTGCTGCCTGTGAATGCATCCCAATTATATGTCAGTTCCTGAACAATATAATATTTAGCCAGCGAATTTATGTCAATATATTCCTCCCATTCCGTTGACGATTTGTCATCGCAATATATGGCTTCTGTCATATTCTCGAACTGTCCGATCAGCCAGTTTCGCTGCAGGTCTGTCAGTTCCTCGGGCGTTTTATGGGTAAACCTTGCCAACTGTCCGCTTGGCTGCTGGACTTTTATCTGATACTCATCGTCGTAGTTGTCTATTTCCACAAGCCATCCGCTGTCAACAGTTGACGAATCCGTATTAAGATCAGGCTGTTCATATATATCCAACCTGTTTTTGTCTATTTTAACAGATTCACAAAGGCTATAGAAACCAATTGATCTGCCATTAAGAACCACCTCTACCGGATAGTGTCTGGGAACCCAGCATAAATCCATATATTCTGCCAACTTAAAGCTTACTCGCTCCTGATAGTATTCCTGCATTGGGGTGTGTGAGAGCAATACGAAGTGCTTGTGCTTTGGCATTCCAAGAATCGCCGTCTTCGATCCGAATTTCAGTTTATATGGTTTCTTGTCATATGACCACGAAGCATTTCCGCGGCCTCGGATTTCCAATGGCAGCCGCGCCGTATCGGTCCCTATCGATTCGATCCCATCAAGCCCCATATTGTCAAGATAATATGTAGCCTGAAGATAAGTCTCCTTTTGATCTATGACGACACCGTTCTCAGTATCAATGTATAAGACCGGCAGCGTTCCACTTACAAGTACACCTTCTATCCCGGGATGATCTGCCGCATGCGCTGACATTGCTGCAACGCCGAAAAGAGCCGTCGCCACACTCAGAAATATTTTTTCCATTTTCGAATCCATTGTGTATTATTAAATTGTGCATTATTAATTAGTATTTATTAGGTCTAAGTGCAAAAAAACAGGCTGAAATGTCAGTTATCGGTTATTGGCACAATGACTTACAATGATTCAAGGCTTTTCAGTATGCTAAAAAAGCGATTTGCGACTCTAATTGCAGAATAGTGAGCAGAATAGTTTGTTATTAGTTGGTCTATTTGCAAATATAAATCAATGAGATACGAATCGCAACCCCATTACGTTAAATATTATTAATACAGATGTTAAACGGTATTATTATTGCATTTTCGGATGCGAGTTGCTAAATTTGCGGTATGCTATTTCTCTATCGCATTTATCAAATCTTGATAGCTGCCCCGGTCATTCTGGCAGCAACCGTTTTAGCCGCGCTTTTAACTGCCATCGGATGTTCACTCGGCGGTGGTCGCTGGTGGGGCTACTACCCTGCTCATCTGTGGGGACGCATTTTCTGCTGGATGACACTGGTGAAAGTGACAGTTAACGGACGCGAAAACATCACACCGAACACGAGCTACGTATTCGTTGCCAATCATCAGGGAGCTTACGATATTTTCAGTATCTACGGCTGGCTTAATCATGATTTCCGATGGATGATGAAGATCGGCCTTCGGAAAATTCCATTAGTGGGCTATTCCTGCGAGAAGGCTCAACATATTTTCGTTGACAAATCAACTCCGGCAGCATTACGCCGCACGATGGACCGCGCCGAACATCTGCTTTCAGGAGGCATGTCGGTGGTGGTTTTTCCCGAAGGGGCACGCAGCCGCAACGGCAAGATGAGTTCTTTCAAGCGCGGAGCATTTCTTTTGGCACAGGAATTTAACCTTCCGGTAGTTCCCATAACCATCAACGGCGCGTTTGATGTCATGCCACGCTACAAAAAGCTTCCACGCTGGGGACACATAACCCTCACCATTCACCGCCCGATCAAGGCGGGGGCCAACGGACATGACATGTCGGCATTGCTTTCCGAAACCCATAGCATAATAGAAAGTTCTCTTACCGTGGATTAAAGCATCCCGCAGGCATAGCATGCAACTTTATCCGCTTCCTGATTGTTATTATATTTAGGGTGTGCCACACGACAAAACAGGCCATTTTGTCAGCCTGACTGACAGAATAGCGACTTGGCACGGAATATGCTAATTCCAATGTAGCAAAACAACATAAATTAATAACTCAAACCAAATATCTATTATGAGTATCAAACCATTAGCTGACAGAGTTCTAATACTCCCATGCGCTGCCGAAGAAGTTACCGTTGCCGGCATTATCATCCCCGATTCCGCCAAGGAAAAGCCCCTCAAAGGCAAAGTCATGGCGGCCGGATCAGGCACAAAAGATGAAGAAATGGTGTTGAAAGAAGGCGACACCGTCATTTTTGGCAAATATGCCGGAACAGAAGTTGAATATGAAGGTGAGAAATATCTGATCATGCGTCAGAGCGATGTTCTGGCCGTTGTCTGCGAATAAACTCACAAATTAATTAATCAACACAAAATCACAACTATCATGGCAAAAGAAATAAAATTTGAGATCAAGGCTCGCGAAGAGCTTAAAAAAGGCGTTGACGCATTGGCCGATGCCGTAAAAGTCACTCTTGGTCCGAAAGGCCGCAACGTGATCATCGAGAAAAAATTCGGTGCACCCCACATCACCAAGGACGGTGTCACCGTGGCACGCGAAGTTGAACTTGAAGATCCGTTCCAGAACATGGGCGCACAGCTCGTGAAAGAGGTTGCATCGAAAACAGGCGATGATGCCGGCGACGGAACAACCACCGCTACCGTCCTCGCACAGTCGATTATCAACGTTGGTCTGAAAAACGTTGCCGCCGGAGCAAATCCTATGGATATCAAACGTGGCATAGACAAAGCCGTAGGCATCGTTGTTGCCAACATCAAGGAGATGGCAGAGGAAGTAGGCGATGACCTCAAGAAGATTGAGGATGTGGCCCGCGTTTCCGCAAACAATGATGAAGCCATCGGACGTCTGATCGCCGAAGCAATGAAGAAAGTCAAGAAAGAAGGCGTTATCACCGTTGACGAAGCCAAAGGCACTGAAACCACTGTCGATACAGTAGAAGGCATGCAGTTTGACCGCGGCTATATTTCGCCCTACTTTGTCACCAACACAGAAAAGATGGAATGTGAGATGGATTCACCCTACGTGCTTCTCTACGACAAGAAGATCTCCAATCTCAAAGACCTGCTTCCCATCCTCGAAGCAAGCGCACAGAGCGGCCGTCCGTTGCTCATCATTGCTGAAGATGTCGATCAGGAAGCATTGGCAACCCTTGTTGTCAACCGTCTGCGCGGCTCGCTGAAGATCTGCGCCGTGAAAGCTCCAGGATTCGGCGACCGCCGCAAAGAGATGCTTGAAGACATCGCTATCCTGACCGGCGGCACAGTGATCTCCGAAGAGAAAGGCATGAAACTTGAATCAGCCACCATTGATTTCCTCGGAACAGCCGAAAAGATCGAGGTCAACAAAGAAAACACCACAATCATCAACGGCATGGGCGCAAAAGACGCCATCGCAGCACGCGTGGCTCAGATCAAGGCTCAGATCGAACAGACCACAAGCGACTATGACCGCGAGAAACTTCAGGAACGTCTTGCAAAACTGGCCGGCGGCGTGGCAGTGCTTCATGTTGGCGCACCGAGTGAAGTCGAGATGAAAGAAAAGAAAGACCGCGTTGACGACGCACTTTCCGCAACCCGCGCAGCTATCGCCGAAGGTATCGTGCCGGGCGGTGGCGTGGCCTACATCCGTTGCGTTGAGAAACTTGAAAACGTCAAGGGCGACAACGATGACGAGACCACCGGTATCCTCATCGTGAAACGCGCCATTGAAGAGCCGCTCCGTCAGATCGTTGCAAATGCCGGCGTTGAAGGCGCAGTTGTTGTTCAGAAAGTCAAGGAAGGCAACGGCGATTTCGGCTACAACGCCCGCACCGACAGCTACGAAAACCTCATGGCCGCCGGAGTTATCGACCCTGCAAAAGTGACCCGCGTTGCTCTTGAAAATGCAGCTTCAATCGCAGGCATGTTCCTGACCACCGAATGTGTCATCGCAGAAAAGAAAGAAGAAAATCCTGCCCCGGCAGTGCCTGCTCCCGGAATGGGAGGCATGGGAGGCATGATGTAAAACCCCGAATAATCAACCCTATTTGAAAAAATAACTCCCGCGAGTGATTTCGTGGGAGTTATTTTATATGCGTAGTTGGTGGTGGGGGCTATTTTACTGCGATCTTGACCGTTTTGCCCGATGAAGCGAACCGAAGCAGATAGAGTCCCGAGCCCCAGCCCGAACAATCAATCTGATCAATTCCGGCAGAAACATCGTAGCGACCCATCGATGCTCCAAGCAAAGAATAAACTTCAACAACATTGTCGGATTGCGATACAACGCATATTGTGCGAGAACCCGCTTCAAACCAAGCTGCTTCAACATTGTCGTCATCCGTGACAGAATCGATTCCGGCTTGTTCCTTTTCAAAGAGATACTTCAATCCGGCAAACACATCGAATTTGCCATAACCCGCCGTGTTATTCGGCTCAGAGCCTGTAAACGCATCTTTCTGAGAAGCCTCCCGAATAGCTTCAAGCGCGTCTTCCACGGTGAGATCCGGGAATGCCTGCAACCAAAGCGCCACGCCGCCCGTCACGACAGGAGCCGACATCGAAGTGCCCAAATTCAGATAATAGTAATATGTCTTACCGGCGCTGTCCGTGGTTCCTCCGGCCATATACTCTACACTTGTCGGACTCATATAGTTGCCGTTCATCGCCGACATGACAAGAGCCCCGGGAGCAAGCACATCCGGCTTCATGCGGCCATCAACCGTAGGGCCGCGGCTTGAGAATGACGATACTTCACCCGATGGCAGTTCTTCCGGGCCATAACCTTCCATCAGATAGAGACCAGGCGGATTGTAGAACGGCTGAGGCACCGTGAAGCGTGAATTATATGACCCGACACTGATGACATAAGGAGACGTGCCGCCAATCTCTCCGGCCGTACAGGCATTATCTCCGGCCGTCCATCCACGCAGACCTCCGGTAACGAAATTCTGCAAGCCGAGATTCCACATATTGACCTTACTGCCTTCCGCGCCTTTTATGATAACACCTAAATTGCGTGTGTCGCCAACTGTGGAGATGTAACACTCCACATACATGTTCGGCGCATCAGTATCAGGGTCGAGTCCGGGATATATATTAAAGTGGCAGTCAACACCGTTGTCAAACGCCTTGACAGATGCTTGTCCGTTACGCGCCGATATTTCGGGCGATGATTCGATCACGGTGCCTTTTCTATCGACATTCACAATCTGGAACGTGAAGTCCGAACCCGGCGTACCCCAGATTTCCAAAGCATTGTTCTTACTGCCTCCGGCCGCAACGCCAAGAATGGTTTTAAGAGCTGTGTTGCCTGCAGAAAATTCCTTGGCAATATGCATTTTCGCCTCGCCCTCATTGCCACAAGCTCCAACCAATATGCATCCCGGCTCGGCAGCCGTTGCAAAAAATTTGTCGAGAAAAGAGCTTCCGTCATGCGGTCCGCGATGCGATCCGAGACTCATGTTTATAATACACGGCTTACCCACGCTCTTGGCATAATCCTTTATATAATCCACAGCGTTGGGAATATCGACTGTGTTTTCACCGAAAGCCACATATACAATGTCGGCATCCGGAGCCATGCCGTAGAAACTCGAAAGGCGGTCGCCACCCGCAGCGATATTGGTGGTGTGCGATCCATGATATTCGTCCCGACTGTCCGTAGCCGCCGCTTTCATCTCCGACTGAGTAGTATATTCAACGCCATAGCCGAACTTGGCGGGCGATGCTCCATAGCCATGCTGATTCCAGATTCGCTTGATGCGCGTGTTGACCCCGCCGCCGTCACGGAATGCGATATGATCATAATCCAAGCCGCAATCGATCACACCGACAACAACATCTCTGCCGGTGTAGGCTTTCGGAAATGTATTATACCTGTTGGCATGCACCAAGTCAACCTGTGTGTGCATGCGGGCGGTGTCCATACACAAATGAATCGGCGAACCGGCCTCCACATAACGGACTTCATCAAGCTCGCTTATTTCCCGCAGAGCCGATACCGGGACCTCGGCCGTGGCCTGAGAGCCATACTCAACAAAGATTTTACCGCCAAGCTCACGAACCTTATCAAGCGCATCCGAATTGTTCATGTCAATAAACACCTTCACTGTCTCGGAAACAACGGTTGCCGTATCATTATAAGACTTGAGCATCCGCACCTTACCGCCTTGCTGCCTATGCAGAAGAGCTTCGGTGTTGGGCGACAACTTTTGCGCACTAAGACTCAGAGCTGCATATACAACTAACGTCAGAAATGCTATACTTCTTCTCATAACTTAATCAGAATGGAGCTCCTACAAAGTTAAACACCACTTTAGTGCCATCGCCCATGTGGGTACCCATATTATTATTGTAATAGTTTTCCACCTCAATGAATATTTCATATGAGCCATCAGCATTGGCGATGAACTTCATCGTACCGTTATCGGCAACATTCTTGTATTCCTTGCTTGAATCTGAATCAGGAACGTTGCACAACTGAACCGAACCACACTTAAGTTCCCAACCGGTGACTTCGGTCATATTGAACGTGCCGGGATTTGATTCCAAGAAACTATCCTCAAGTTTTATCTGAACGTAGTCATAAGAACCGATATAGCTGTCAAGGCCGAATTTCAATGTGGTTTTACCAGAGGAGGTAGATACCTTCAAACTTGTAATATTGGCATGCGATTCTCCGTATGGGCTGGTATAGTACACTTCATTGCCATAAGCCTTGCCCGGAAGCATATCCTCGATATTCGTAATATTCTTAGCCGCGCCTTCATACTTGGCAGCAAGCACCGTCCCATCATCGAATTCGGCATTGATATCAACGGTCACTTTCTGAGTCTTACTATTGATGCTTGTGGTAATCGTGCCGGAAGTCACTTTTTCCAGTATGAATTCAGATGCGCCTTCGACATACTTTACCAACTTCAGCACATAACTTGAAGTTTCGGTGGCAAGATCGATTGATCCGTTGTAAACTTTTGTTGGCGACAAAGAAAAGTACACGCCATATTCACCGGCAGTCAAATCAGCCGGCGTTTCGGCCGCAACGTTGCCGAATCCGAATTGAGTGGCCTCACCAGTTGCGCCGGTCTGCCGCAACAGCGAAGGGATTGCCGTGTATTCAGCCTTTGTGCCATCAGCCAAAGTCACGGTGAATGCGGGTTCGACATATTCAAACGACACATTCTCTATTGCCTCTACATTAAATTCTTGAGTCGAGCCGTCCTTCAGATTTACTATCATCTTGTCCTCAGCCGACATGCTGCCGGCGGCAACAGCCGCAACAGATATTGCGACAGCAGTTATAATCTTTTTCATTTCTTAACTAATTTAATTGATTTACCGTTCACATTAAGTATATATATGCCTTTTCCAATGCCATCCAACCTTATAACATTGCCCTCGACATTGCAATTGACAGCCATTCCAACCACATTGTAGAGCGCGGCGGATTTAATATTGTCAATGCCGGTGACAAGAACAGTGGCGTCATCAAGCCATTTGATACCGATAGTGCAATCATCAGCCGTAATATCGCTGATCGAAGCTATCTGATCAGGATTATACATCAACTTCATCGGACCTGTCCATGAACCATCGATGCGGAATTGAGCATCATCTATAATATGAATATCGAAAGTGTAGGTGTCATCGGCATTTACCGTTACGCCTACCGTTCCGGCAGCCGCAGGTGCATAATCTTTCATCACCAGATATCTGCCGGCCTCAAAATTCTGATAGCGCGTACCGCTTAAATCCGTTCCACCGCCTGAGGCTGCAACGAATCGGCCACGGCCGAGAGTAAAGGGCTGATAGTACGAATCAAACTTATCCTCCATCACCGTATAATTGCCCGGCTGAACACGCTGCGTCCCGGCAGGGAGCACAAATTCCATACGCATGATATCGCCTTCCGTGATTCCATCAAGACCGGACGGAGAACCGACATCGACCAAGAAAGTCTGCTGGTCATTGATTTTGCCGCCATTATAGGCACGAGCCGTGGGAATCTGGGCGAGATCCAGCTGCACATCATCTTCAAGCGTTGACAACGCCGTGCTGCCTGTATCATCCGACTTGTCAACAACCTTTATCGGGCCTTCATAGGAGGCTTTTACGGAATGTCCGTATGTGGTCGTTGCATCAACAAGAATTTTAAAGTTTCCCTCACCAAGATCCTCGATCGTGATTGTTCCATCATTGATATACGAGTAACCGAACCTGTCGGCATAGAGAGTAGAGTTATATTCTTTGGCATAAGTGCCGAACACAATTGTTGTACCCATATAATCTATCTCCATGCCGGGATAGAATGTGTAGCGTTTGAAATTTTGGGCGATGGAGTATGTCCCCGGATCGAGAGTGGCGTTTTTAGAATCGGCAAACAGTTTCCCGAACACTAACAGAGCCACACTGTAGCCTTCTTCGGTCATACCTCCGGTCTCGTCATTATAACCCTTCTCATAGAGGTTAATGTACATAGCTCCGGTATTGCTCTCATAGAGATTCCCATCGTAGTTACACAAAGCTCCTATGCACTGGAAGTCAAGATCTTTCTTAATCTGATTGTAGATTGTCGGAGCTACCGTGCCATCATCAAAATCTATACTGCCTGAATAAGTCACCGGTTTCCCATCGACAGACAATGTTATCGAATATCCGTTGGCAGTCTTCGCAACTACGATGTCGCCGGTAATATCATAGAAAGTCAGAGCCGCACCGGATTCATCAAAATAAGTCATGTATGAATACTCCGGAGAATAAGTCATTGACTCAGATCCGGCAGATGCGGTGTATGTGCCGGGGGTAATCTCGACCGGCGATGATTTCGGGCCATAAAGGTCTATCGACAACAAATAGCCATCATTCAATATTGCACCATCTTCCTTGTTCCACTGCGCCGAAGCATTATCGGAAAGAAGCACATAGTAATTGGCAACGCCATTGCCCAGATCATCATACGCTCCGGAAAGACTCTTGATCATCTGAGACGGAAATGCAGCGGCACGCGAAGCCATGACTCCGACACTCGCGTTCCTGCCAATCTTCTGAACCGCACCGGCGGAGACGCTCACTTGGGTCATACAAACCAATGCCAATAAACAAAGTAAAAATTTCTTCATATATATAAATTTACGTACCTAATTCCAATTAATGTCTAACCAAGACTTTTACAGCCGGGCGACCGCTTACAGCAGCCACATAAACTCCATCGGCCAGTTCATTCAAATCTGCCGTTATCACGCCACCGCACTCACCATAAGTCCCGACCAAAGCACCGGAAACATTATAGACCATCAACTGCGCTGCTCCCGATCCGGATACAGTCAACACATTGCCTACGAAAGTCAGTGAAAAATCATCGGCGGGAATCGTCTCTATCCCCGCCGGAACAAACTTTGTGAAATGGAAGTATGACATTTCACTGCGAGGAATCTTTGTTTCCAACTCGGGCGTCTTAACCATCACATTTTCAGCATCCATTGTAAGCACCGGTTTGTCGGCCAGGAGGAAATGCGATTGGGTTCCATCCACATGTTCAAACGTGAGATGAACCATCTCCGTTGAGGCAGCACTAACACTCTGCCCCAACCACGGCACTATAGCTACCGCCACAATGCATAAAAGTTTTAATAATCGGTTCATGTTGCTATGACTCTTTAAAAAATATATCATAAAATAAGAAACTCAGAAATTGCAACCATTTGGCAAATTTATAATTTTTATTTCAGAAAATTATCATTTGTATTGAAAAACATGCATTTGCTCTTGCTTTTTGTTACAGACAAGCGGCTTTTCACTAATTCTTATCACCACCACACTACTTTTTCTTCACAAAAAAATTTCTGTTAAAAACAATTATTTCACCAAACAGCGTGAACCATTTCAAATCTTCTGCGTTTTTTAGATATACATAGCAGATTACTTTTTCCATTGCAAGAAATGTGATAATGATTGGTTTATTATCTAAACGAGGAGACGTTGCGACAACGCCCCCTCGTTTTGTTATTCGATGACAACAGGCTACTACAAGCTTATGCTCAAACAGCTTAGATCCAAATCCGAAACTTGAGTCTATTATAGCTAGCGAGCATTGCTACCGTAAAGGATTGGGGATTCTTTAATAGGTCGTGTCATTTTATAAATAGTTTGTTTCCGTTGTTAAATAATCATGTAACGCACCGTTAATCATCAAGATCGCTCATATTCGGGCGATCTGAATTTTTAATAGCTCCCATGACGCATTATTCCTGATAACGTTCTGTATAGAATATCCTTAAGATATGAAATTATATAAGATGGAGATATCTCGAATTAGTCAGACTCTGTGTAATGAATATTTGAATTGTGATTTTTATGTAAAAAGATGGCTATTGGAGTACCATGTTAAATATTCCAATAGCCAACTGATGCATTAGTCTTCAGTCAAAACGACTTCCTTGCCGTTACGAAGTTCGGTGGTAAAATTGTGCCCGCATTCACACTTCCAGAATGTGCGAAGCTTTCCATTAGACGCTGTCCATGACTTCTCGGCAAAGAGACGTGAAGAACCACATATGCCGCACTTACGGGCGTCGTTCTTTGTGCTGCACTTGGTGCAAGCATGGACATCATTCGATGTCATAGTGATGACGACACCGCCACCAATCACGAGCGCAAGGGCGATTAGCCCTCTGATTAGTTTTTTCTTCATATTATATTCATCTAATTTTTGGTCTTCTCGAAATTAAGAAGATATATTTGTTGGTCGATTTCACCTAAATCGTTGTAAACCATTTGCTGACCCTAAGACTCCAGCCCACATCTGTATGACAGGTGTGAAACCCATACTTGAATACATTTTGTTGGCTTGGTCTGGAATCGTAATATCTGGCACCTGGCAAAGCCTCCCACTCAAATATTCCGTCACCGCTATACGAGTATGGCCCGGAATAGAAATCTTTTGGGGCTTTCCCACTCCTTTTGAAAAAGATAAATTCAACTGATTTGCCTTTCTTTTTAATCTCAAACTTGCAGGGCACCCACTGGGCATCAGGAATGTTATCAACACATTCCCATGTGCCAATATAATAGTCAAGGTCTTTGTTATATGGGACTTTGCTTTCTGCCATTGTTACAATAGGACATAACAGCAATGTAGCAATGATGAGGATTTTAAAAAACTGTTTCATTTGGATGCAATATTTTTGTTTAATACACACTATGAAGATTATTTCATTAAAATATCTGTAGAATAGGAAAATGACAAACAATTCGTAGAAGTATAAAATGTCGCTTCCACTGTTTGAACATCTACACAGAAGAACCCAGTGGATTCATCTAACTTGTGAATAGATGCTGGATAACCGACCCTTACTTTACCATTGATAAACTTAAGGGTGATGTCCAAGTACCAACTTTGCCATTCGCGTATATGGGTGGCATTGGGATTCCATCGTCCACTAAGCGATTTGAAAAATGTCTTATGCTCCAATGAGAGCGGTGTTTGTGCTGACACCGTGAACGGTATTACAGTCAGGATAAACAGCATATAGGTGACGATGTTCTTCATCTATTTTTAACGTTTGTTGATGTTAGCTATGCAATTATAAATCAATGTCAAAAACCGTCACATATGTATTGTTCTCTTGCCGCCCATTATCATATACGGTTTGATGATTGGTACAGATTAAACTTCCCTCCTTTAGTTCAAGGGTCATGGAATTATGTGCGGTGGAGTAATTTTCACTGAAGTGAAATTGCCCATTATCGTAGATATAATCAATATCATATTTCTTATTTGCCATACCCTCCCATTCCGTGCCGTCATGATAGTGGTCTTCATATTTATACTTAATTATCAACCATCCATCACTGACATAGAATCGGTAAGCTAAAACATTCCCTAATTGATCTACATGAGTCCATGTGCCTATATAACTTTTCATTTCTTCAGAATATCTGACACGAGCGTTTATATCGTTTGATAATAGGGCGAAAAGAATGATGACAATATAAAATTTTATATATTTCATTTTAGTAGTGTGTGTTTGTAAATCCGTAATTGCATCCCCCGCATACTCTTTTGAGTGTTGCTTTGGGCTGCCACTCCAAGTGATACGAAAAGTATAAGCCCAATGAGATAAATATTCATGGTTTGTTTCTGCTGCCGCCGGACTCACCTCATTGGCCTTAATATGTTAAAACGAAAAGCGTGAGAGTCTGTACTGCTACTCGTTCCACTAACGGAGGCTCTGACATTGCCCATCTTGGTAGAACGAGCAACGAGAGGCCTCACGCAAATATGTAACAAGCGTGCCGGTTCAGGGCTTTCTCACGAAAGGCTTTGAGCCGTAGGCACGAATATACATATCAACAAGCCATCTACTGTTGCTGCATTCTTGACCAAGATAAAGAAACTGTCAGATTTCCGTTAGTCAAGAAAGAGCGTTGGTAAACGCATTTCACTATGTCTTTGCAGAGCAAAGCGCTCCGCGATAACTGCATTCCACCCGCTTTAACCCATATCAGGTCAATGTGAATGACATGCTCTGTAAAGATACAATGAATATTTAGGATTACAAAAAACTTGCAACACTTTTTTTGAGAAGATTAATTATTCCACTGATAGCGAGCACTGCACAATCTGTCAACGTTCCCTTAAAATCGTTTATCTGTAGCTATGATATGGGGGTCGGGAGAGGTCTGTATCGCCCATAGCCGATATGGGAAACATCAAACCGGTAAAAAAATGATGCGGTCGCCCATTTCATCCTCACATTGCCGCACGATGATTCAGCGAAAATTCGTAATTTTACAGAAAAATTAAAGCGAAGTTATATGAAGCAATATATAATAACCATCATTCTTGCACTCTGTTTGGCTTCTTGTAGCCAGCATCCCAAGCATTGGGAGACGCTGGCGCAGGTGGAGTCATATATTGAGGAGAGCCCAGACAGTGCGTTGAAAGTTCTGCAAGGAATGGATTTAGAAAATGATGATTATGGGCAAATGCTGAAGTATTATGCTCAAGGTAAAGTAGAATGTAACGATGAAGACTATCCTGCATCAATTATTAGTTTCTTTAACGCAGAGAAAGTAGCAAAAAAATTAAACAACTATTATGTCCTAGGACTTATCTACTACTCTGTCTCAGACATTTATGGAAAAGTGCATAACAATATTGAACAGCAGAACTATGCTCAATTGGCTTATGACAACTTTATATTAACCGGTAGAGCTGATAATATTCTGATTGGATTAGAAACTTTAGCGGAGGCTCATTACAATAACAATGATTATGATAGATGTGCAGCACTCTCTCAGCAACTAATAGAGAAAGCCACGGAAAACAATGATGAATCAATCATAAACAGAGGACTAAGGCTTTTAAGCAGGTCGTATATTAAAACTGCGAAATACGAAGACGCAAAAGATGTCATATTAAGACTTAAAAGCCAGGCGAGCAACTTGACACCTCGAGACTATCGGAATCTATGTTTGTCCTATATTAAAACAGGAAAACTTGATAGTGCCAATGTGTATAGACGATTTGCCCAAACAGAAGAACATAAATCTTTATGGATAGTTATTACAGATCCTAAAACGAGGAAACCTGTTGCCAATATCTTTGATTTAGAGGAACCTATTATCTCTGTAGACACCGCCACCCGTAAGATTATCAATCAGAATTTAGCTCAAACCATAGCTAACTATCACGCTTACGAACAAACTCTACAAGAGACCGAACTAAAAAATGAACGCATGAGCAAGTTCGTTATAGTTGCGATAGCCATACTATTTATTCTCTTTCTCAG
>CAYTLU010000263.1:0-2156 GCA_964438665.1 uncultured Bacteroides sp. | reverse complement strand
TTTGGAGCAGGCCGGCATTGATGCCGATTTCCTGGCAGCCCACGAAGTCGGTATTCTCTATGGTAATGACAGCAGTGCCGAAGCAGTAGTAACGGGGGCGGATATTATCCGCGAAAAAAAGAATACGGTGCTTGTCGGGTCGGGAAATATCTTCCAGTCGATGAACTCGACGTTGACGATGAATCTGTCCACCATATTCAATTTGCGCGGCATCAACTTTACCGTATCCGGCGCTTGCGCCAGTGGCGCACACGCCATTGGATTCGGATATATGTTGATTAAGCAAGGCTTGCAGGAGTGTGTGATTTGCGGTGGCGCTGAGGAGGTCAATAAATACTCGATGGGGAATTTTGATGCGCTGAGTGCCTTCTCCACCCGGGAGGATGAACCGGCGAAGGCATCGAGGCCTTTTGACAAAAATCGCGACGGGCTTGTCCCCAGCGGTGGTGCCGCAACCATCATGCTCGAAAGTTACGAATCTGCATTAAGACGGGGAGCAACCATTTTGGCCGAAGTTGTCGGATACGGGTTCTCTTCCAACGGAGAACACATCTCTGTGCCGAATGTCGACGGCCCGAAACGCTCGCTCTTAATGGCGGTGCGCGATGCGGGTGTTGCTATGGGGGATATATCCTATGTGAATGCGCATGCGACATCCACGCCCGTGGGCGACATGAACGAGGCTCGTGCCATAGCCGAGGTGTTTGGCGCAAACAAACCCCTTGTCGCATCAACGAAATCCTTCACCGGTCATGAAATGTGGATGGCCGGAGCGAGTGAAATCGTATATTCTACGCTGATGATGTCGCATGATTTTATCGCCCCCAATCTTAATTTTGAAGAACCGGACGAGGCATCGGCTGCGCTGAACATCCCTCGTGAGCGAATAGACAAAGCCTTCGATATGTATATGAGCAACTCCTTCGGTTTCGGAGGAACAAATGCAACGCTTATCATAAAAAAACTCAAATAAGAATATGACAAGAGACGAATTGATTGAAAAGACAAAGGTCGTATTGGCTGAAGAGTTTGAGATCGAGGAATCGAAGATAGTGCCCGATGCCTCTTTGAAAGATACGCTCGGATTGGACAGCCTCGATCTGGTGGATGTGGTGGTTCTGGTCGAGCAAAATTTCGGAATAACCCTGAAAGGACCCGATTTTGTCGGCGTTGCAACCTTCGCTGACTTCTATGAAATGCTATGGCGCAAGTTGAATGAGTAAGAAAAGCGATAAACAATGGGATGGGAAATCAAGAGGCGGCCGTTTCGGCTATCTCTTTTTTGTCTATTCCATAAAATGGCTGGGGCTTGGATTTGCTTATGGCTTTCTGGCCTTTATCGTGATTTATTTCATTCCATTTGCACCCAAGGCTACTGCGGCTATATGGAAATACAATCGCAGCAAACGAAGGCTCGGCCGGGTAAAGTCGGTTGTTGAGTTATACAGACATTACTATGTGTTCGGACAAACCCTGATCGACCGGATGGCTTTGAAAGCGGGGCTTGTTGACCGCTATCATTTTCAATTCGACAATTATGAACGGTTCCTGGAGATTATCAATGGACGGCACGGGGTGGTTATGATTGGAGCGCATGTCGGATGTTGGGAAACGGGATCTGTATTTTTTGGCAAATACGGCAAGAAGATAAATATCGTCATGCTGGATAATGAGCATAAACAGATAAAACAGGTCCTTGAAGAGAGCCGAGAAGCGGAAAACAATTTCAAAATAATAGCGGTCAATCAAGACCCTTTGACGCTGATCCTGCAAATAAAAGAGGCCCTCGACAACGGCGAATACATCTGTTTTAACGGCGACAGGTACATGAACGAGAAAGAGACTTTCCGAACCCGGTTTATGGGTTCCGAAGCGCTTATGCCTTCCGGACCGTTCAAAATAGCAGCCAAGTGCCGTGTGCCGGTTGTCTTCTATTATGCCATGAGAGAGAAGCATCGGACTTACCGATTTATCTTCTCAGAGGCTGTCGTTGAACACAACAAGCCTGTCGCTCTGCTCGAACAATATACGGCTTCGCTGGAGCATTTGCTGGAGCGGTATCCGCGCCAATGGTTTAATTTTTACCATTTTTGGGACGTTTTCGTTAAGCCGGGCGCAGAAGCCGAACTTGTTCGGACTATGCCGAGGCGAGAAAA
>CAYTLU010000262.1:0-2277 GCA_964438665.1 uncultured Bacteroides sp. | reverse complement strand
TGGTCTAATTTTTACAAACTCATCAATAATTTTTTCAATTACTTTTTTTACTGTTTCTTTAGAAATCTTCTTACCGTTCTTCTGCTCCTCTTCGAAAAACCTGTTTACAAATTGTTGAAAATCCATATGTTATTAATATTTAGTCATAATTACTTATTCTTGAACACATCGAATTCAACCTTATCTGAAGGCAAATCGGATAGTTTTATCCCAAGACTTTCATACGGATTAATGAGAAGATCTTGTATTTTATCGCGTAATGTAATAATCGGCAATTGACCGAGTTGTTTAAACCAATTAGGGTATAACGACTCACTACTATATGATGGGAATTCCAGATGTGGCATTTCCCATTTCGGATTATTCATTTCATATGAACGCTTTAAAAAATCCTGTAAGTTTGTCATCATTTCTGTATCCCAATGAATAGACGTATTTACATCATTCTCCTTTATTTCATTAATAACTTTTGGGGACGCTTTCTTCTTATTCTTGTATAATGCAGCATATTCCACAAACATATCAAGAGAGTATATCAAAATACGGTGTCCTGTTCGTTCTGAAAATTCGTGATATAATTCCAAACGTGGATTTCTTCGTTCTCCATTGACAATTTCCCACCAATCTTCTTTCCTATCATCAGTCACAAATATAATATCACAATCTTTATCGCTGCTTATATCTATTAAATGTTCCCAAATTATCAAGTCTCCATAGAAACTTTTTTTATCGTTTTCATTTTTATTCTTTTTATCTGCGAATCCAGGAGGAATTTTTTTCTCATATCGTTCTTTACCTTTAGTATATATCTCGTTAAGTTTATCTTCAGAGAACTCGTCGGATACACGTCCATCAAATAATTCAGCGATACGATTATCTAATTCTTCAACATTGAGCAATACATCATGATTCGCACGCTTATCATTAATATTTTTCTCTATCTTCTTAACAGCACTACGCAATGGTTTATTAATATCTCGCTCCAGATCTATTGAACAATGACGCCTATATTTTGACAAATCGCCATCATTGAGTTTGACCACAAAATTTTCAAAATAATGTATGATTTCATCATAACACTTTCTCATGCCATCCGCAACATTTCGTTTGCTCTTATGATATTCGAGGCACGCTTGATACGACATTACCGTCCTATCTCGGAAGTAACCAATACTTTCAAGCACTCGGTTTCGTGCATCTTCCGAGTAGCGAAATACGTTTAAAAGAATATTAGCATCATAGCTAAATATTCCATTAGTCCATATTTTATTAATATCCTCCTCGCTAATAGGATAGTATTCAAAAAATTTCGATTTCATCGTTGATACTCACTAATGTGGCAAATATACTAATTTTTCATGAAAATGTTGATTATGCTCATCCTATATGCTTCACCCAGTAGTTCATCACATCGCGGATGGACAGGACGTTGTTGTGATACTTGTCGATGATGTTCTGCGGAAGTTCGAATGCCGGTTCGTCGCGGTACTTGAACCACCAGCGAACTCCTGCGTTGTCGGAGTAGACGGTGCAGTTGTTCTTACGGCGGAATGCCTCGTCGCCGGCTTTCGTCCGAAGGTAGAAATAGAGCGTATCGTCTTTCGCCTTCTTCACCTGTTCGCGCAGGCTGCGTATCTCCTCCTCCAACTCGGCAATGGCCGTCTGTTCGCGTCGGACATCGACGAAATTTATCGCGTGCCATTCGCCCGTGCGGAAATAGCGGTCGATGCGTGCAATCATCTCCTTGTTCGCATCAGCCAACGAATGCAAGCCCTCGATGTTCGCACGGTGCGCCAGCTGGTTGAGATTGATTTGCAGTCCGCGGCTCACCTCCGATGCACGGCGCCACATCGAACGGTCGTCGTCCGAGACTGCCGCTTTCAACTCTTTGCCGAGCGCAGCTTCACGGATAAAGACCGCCGGCGACCTATTCGCCGCGTGCGCCTTGCTCTTTATTACTGACAGTTCCTCGTCCGAAAATTGTACTTCTTTGCGGCAGGTGCGCCGCACGTTGTCCAATGTTTTCATCGCTTGAAATATCTTTTGCGGGGTTTGTTCTTCTTCTCGTCATCATCCTCTTTCGAGCCTCCGCCGCCTTCTGCGGTGTGGACAACGGCCGGTTGAACGAGCAACTCCATCATTGCCGCAGCGATGCCCGGCTGGGTGTCGGCTTCGATTCCGTCGCTGCCGGTCGGCGTGTCAGCCGATGGTGTATCGTTCATCGTATAAGTGGTTGCCGGTCGTGCCGATTCCAAAGTGGCAGATTGCGTCGCCTTG
>CAYTLU010000261.1:0-4201 GCA_964438665.1 uncultured Bacteroides sp. | reverse complement strand
CCTTGTTGTCGTTGCGCGGAGGATAGTAGTTGATGCGGACTTTATGGTAGTAGTCAGTATATAGATCGGGCTGAGCTTCCGGAACGAGGATTGATTCAAGCGTAGAGAGCTTTGAAACCTCTTTTGTGCGGAAGTTGGCCGGCTCATCAAGCACGAGACCGTCGCGGTTGCCAAGGATGTTGGTTGAGAACCATCCGCTCAGACCAAGGCAGCGAGTGCCGATGATCGGGGCAAAACCTGATTTGACAAGAGTCTGACCGGTCTTGAAATCTTTGCCGGCGATAGGCATGCATGTTTTTTCGCTGAGTTCCCACATAGCCGGAATGTCAACGGTGGTGTTGGGAGCGCCCATGATGAAGGGAGCGCCTTCAGAAAGAGCTGCATAAGCATAGCACATTGAAGGAGCAACATGCTCTTTATCGTCAGCTTTCATAGCCTCTTCAAGAGCGGCGAGAGTTCCGTGGATTTCCTCATCGACCGGAACATAAACTTCTGTTGAAGCAGCCCAAAGCACAACAATGCGGTCAAGATTGTTTGTTTTCTTGAAGTTGCGAATGTCTTCACGGAGCTGTTCAACCATTTCCCAACGTGTTTTGCCAACCATTATGTTGTCGCCGTCGAGACGTTTTGCATAGTTGTGGTCGAAAGCGGCTTTCATCGGCTTGATGGCTTCGAGCTCATCCTTAACCGGGTTGATGTCTTTTTCTTTGAGAACTTCAGCATTGATAGCACTTTCGTAGGCATTTGCAGGATAAACATCCCAAGCGCCGAACACAATATCATTTAGTTTGGCGATAGGCACGATGTCCTCATATTTGAGATATTTCTTGTCGGCGCCTTTGCCAACACGGATTTTGTCATACTGCGTCATTGATCCAACAGGCTTAGCAAGGCCTTTTCTGGTCATAAGAACGCCGGTCATGAATGTTGTGGTGACAGCTCCAAGGCCTACAACGAGTACGCCAAGTTTGCCATCGGCTGGTTTTACGTTAGTTGCGTTCATGATTTACTGATAGTAAATTTTAAGATTGTTATATAATTTCAAATTAAGGTTATCAATGGCATCAGATGCAAATACATTTAGTGCCGTCGGATTGATTTCACAATCGGGATGTAAAAGTACACCTAAAATGTAATATGCAAAAATTTTTTACTTTAATATATTCTTAATATAGTTTTAATTTGTTAATTTTTGCTTTATATAGCGCAAAGCAGGTTTAGTGATGTTAAATATGTGGCTTGTGAGTTAAAATGTATTGATTGGGCTATGGCCGATATCGGCTACTTGTAGATGTCCCGGAGGCGGTAGGTTTTTTCTCTCAGGAAGCTTGAAAGCATCTCGGTAGAGGATGATTTCCCGGCTATCTCCTGCGGGCTTATGACATCTCCCACGCTGAGATGGATCTCCTTGCTTTTCTTACGCCAGAGTTCTATGGGCATCATGAAGGTTGACGACGGCCATTTGGTGTGGCTAAGAAGATTGAAAAGCATACTGTTGCTGCCATGAAAGAATATGGGGATGACCGGAACGCCGGCTTTACTTATTATCCGGATCACGGAATGTCTCCAAGGACGATCATTGAGCCGCCACCGCCAGTCGGTCCGGCTTACCGCTCCTGCCGGGAAAAACCCGACCGGCGCGCCGCCGTTCAATTGCTGAATCACTTCCCGCAGTCCGGAATATGAAATCTTTCTTTTGTCCGGATCATCGGAAGCCACGGCATCTACGGTTATGAAGTTTGGCCGCATCGCGGTTATTTGAGCAAGGCTTCTATCTACCATCATCCGGAATTCCGGTCGGCGGTATGTGATGAGGTGAATGAGTGCTATTCCATCGATTGCCCCGAAAGGATGATTGCTTATTGTTATGAATGCGCCTGCGGGAAGGCGATCGAGGACGCGTTCGTTGTCGATGCGCAGCTTTATATCAAGATCTTCAAGCAGAAAGCGGTGGAAACATTCGGGTCCGGGCTGATGATGCAGCCTACGGTGGGCGGCGTTTATTTTCTCGATGCCGAAGAAACGAAGCGCCCGGTTGACGGAGCGTCTGTGTCCTTCTGCAATCGGAGATATACGCACGATGTCATCGTAGGTCATGACATCGGGTCGAATATGATAGTCCGGTTTTTCCATCAGTGATAGCGAGCCCGGAGTTCATAAGTCCTGTCGCGAAGAAGTTTGCCGAATTCTTCGAGCGATCCGTTGTGTGCGGCTTGTTCTTCGGTGGTTATGGGTTGGCCTATGCTGACATGGATTTCTTTGCCGCATTTGCGGAACACTTCAGCCGGGAGTCGCAGAGAGCGAGCCGGCCAATAAACGTGTCCAAGAAAGTTGAACCACCAACTGTTGCTACCGTGAAAGAATATAGGAATGACCGGAACGCTAGACTTGCGGATGATCTGAATGATTGATTCCTGCCATTGGCGGTCGCGCAGCCGGCCGCGCCAGTCGGTCTTGCTTACGGCTCCTGCCGGAAAAAAACCGATCGGCTCTCCATCTTTGATCTGTCGGAGAGCCTGACGGATTCCGTTGACCGAAATGCGGCGTTTTTCCGGATCATCACTGGCCAGCGCGTCAACGGCGATGAAGTTTGGTCGCATGGCCGATATTTTATTGAGGACCATATTGACCATGACCCTGTATTCCGGCCGGCGCGACGAAATCAGATAGATGAGGGTTATTCCATCGAGCGCGCCGAAAGGGTGGTTGCTGACGGTTATGAAAGCCCCTTGGGGCAGATTGTCGAGAATATCTTCATTGTCGATTCTCAGTCGGATCTTGAATTCGTCAAACAGCAATCGGCGCACGAAATCCGGCCCGGGGGTGTCGCAGCATTTGCCGTGGACATCATTGACCTTATCGACAGACAGGAAGCGCAGAGCCCAATTGACTAGCTTTTCGTGTCCGTCAAGTTTCGGCACCAGTTTGCGGATGTCGTCATAGTTTAGTACATCCGGACGTATTTCAGATATGTTTTCGGTGGACATCATAATTCCTTTTTATCAAATTTATGAAATGTCAGCGTGTTCATGATGCGTATTGCTGTCGGGTCAAAGCGATGCGGTTTGTAAACGAATTTGGCCTGAAGCAGCAGATTCCAGAATATCGAGACAGCACCTGATACGGCGAGACGAGCTGCGGTGTAATAGCCGTCGGGCTTGAATCCGATCGTTTCGAGCCAATACCATTTTTGCAGTAGATAATACAACGCCTGCGTTCCGAAAGAGTTCAAAAGAACGCTTCCGATCCACACTATGGTATATTTCACGATAACGGCTTTCCAGGGGTAGTCATGGACATGGAATGTGAAATGGAAATTGACATAGCAGTTGATCACGCCACCGATGACGGCTCCGATTGCCGCAGAGAAGCCGGCGTTAAGGCCTACCCAAGCAAAGAGGGCGAAGCCGGTGAAGAGGTCAACCCATGATGCGGCCTGCGATACGAGACCGGCGCGCATCAGCGAGTATAACCAGCTGTCACTCTTTATGAAATTGTTGCTGATCTGCCGGATTTTATTGCTCATCTCGGTGGATTGTTATTGGCTATGGTGGCGGATTGTGCTTATTCGTCGGATTTTGTCAGGTCGAGCACAACGTTGTCTTTCTTGTTTTTCTCGACATACTGTTTCCGAAGGGGGTTGCGTGTGGCTTCTGCGTGGGATCGGCGGTTGCGCACAACGTCGATGGCTGTGTAGATGGCCCGGCGCATCGACTCTTCGGAAGCAACGCCTTTCCCGGCAATGTCATAGCCGGTGCCGTGATCGGGCGATGTGCGGACGAATCCAAGCCCTGCGGTGAAGTTCACGCCGGCGTCCATTGCCAGAGTCTTGAACGGAGCCAGTCCCTGATCATGGTACATTGCCAGCACTCCATCAAATTTATTGAACTCTCCACTACCCCAGAATCCATCGGCGGAGTATGGACCGAACACGTTGATTTTCTTTAGCTGCGCTTCGGCTATGGCAGGAGCGATTTCGTCAATTTCCTCTTTGCCGATCAGCCCTTCTTCTCCGGAATGGGGATTGAGCGACATGACTGCAATGCGCGGATGGCCGATAGCGAAGTCGCATGTGAGCGAATGTGCAAACGCTTCAATTTTTTGCACAACATTGTCTTTGGTGATGAGCGGAGCAACGTTGGATATCGGCTCATGAATTGTGACCAAAGCAACTCGGACATAGTCGGTGCAGAGAATCATC
>CAYTLU010000260.1:0-7198 GCA_964438665.1 uncultured Bacteroides sp. | reverse complement strand
CAATAAATTCATAAGATAGCGTGGGATGTGCCTGATCTTCAGACGTCCAACCATAATACTCGGCAGAAAGCTCGCGGGTCTCTCCATTCTTAACTCTGGAGTCGGTAGTGAAAGCGCTCCCCTCCGGGCCGGCGAAGACCTCCAGTTCCATTATCCGCGTATTTCTTTTGAGTAGAATAGTGCCGGCTTCGCTAATAATTGTATTCTTGGTGTCTGCGGATTCGTAATACTTACGGAAGATAGATTGAGTCTGGATAGAAATAATCTCATCATTCGCGGGATTGGACGATAGACGCGACATGTCTAACAATACAGGAATGCTGATATAATGCTCAGAGTCTGGTTCAACTGGCAAATCAGTAATGTCTGCTTTACCATTGACGATGTCACACCGAGCGCAATTACCAGACCCTAAATTTCCTTTTTCTCCCTCTTTATCAGGTAATTTAGGGTTCAAAACAGGACGCCCGCCAATAGTTTCTGGCTTGTTGCCCACAAAGATGAGATTGGGGATTATATCGTCGTTAATCAAACCATTAACGCTCATACAAATGCAGAGTGCCGGAGTACGATAGTGCGTTCCTGCATTCTTGACGTGAATGTGGCCAATAACAGCGTCTTTTTTTATTCCGTTATAAACAATACCATTTTTGTATTCGTCTACAGGAACAAACTCAACTGCTGGTTCAATACGGCTGAAAGGTTCGATTCGGATTTCTAATTCGCAATTAAGGGTGTTGATTGTTTCATTGTCCCGCATTAAATGTATTTTATACTTGATAGGAAAAACGGCATTTTCAGATCCGTCGCCGCAAGTCTCGACTATTTCACAATCAATGATCTCATCTGCAAAGAACTCAACGACATAAGGTATCTCGTGTTGTTGAATCGTAAACTCGCCGCTATTGTTGCCAACGACAGAGATTTGCAACATCTTAGAGATATCCCGAATCCTAAGCGTCTCAAGTTCGGGTGTGGCGACAACTTGTATCTTAAGTTCCATCTTGGTCGCCTTGGGCGATGAATTAATAAAGTAGTCAAGAACGGGTATTTTTCTTTTCTCGATAAGGATTTTCCCCTTTCTTGCTGTTTGCGGGCTCTGCTTGGCCACATGAAGAAGATTGACGCTGTGTTGAATTTTCTCTTCTGTTGTTATAATTGTTGTTTTCATAGCGTGGTTATTCAAGGTGAATTTGGTCGTTATTTGGGACATAGTGTCCTAACATCTTTAAGCAGAGAGCTAATAGCAGAATAAGTGCAGCTCCAATGATTACGTTCAATATAAACGCCGCCTTGTACTGATCCTCAGGCTCAAAGAGCCAAAAAGCGTCTATTAGCGGAATCCCGAACACTCTTGCATCTTCAGGATACTCAACCTTTATATTGAGGTTCAGTCCTGGACTGCAATTATCATCAGGAGTCAATAACGTGGCATTGTAGAATCCATCTATGAGATTGAGCCATGCGCTGATCTCTAACTGGGTAATCTTTCCCCGTTTGTCAGCCGCAACGACATACTCAAATTCATCTTTATTCGTTCGTATGGAAGGTTCTGACCGCTCGCCATTGTCGTACCTGGATACAATTTCAATCTGTTTAGTTTTAAATTTCTCAGGAACCGTATTCTTAAGTGGAAGAGTAATACGATAACCTTCTCCTTTTACTCTGACGGCCTTTAGAGTCGGTGGATAGTAAAAGACAGAATTGGCCGAGACATCTTTGCTGAGCGGAATATACTCGTAGAGGTCGATATAACACGAATAATTAATTACTTTCGTGTCTATATAGTTCATAAAGTATTCTTGGTCGACTTCATAACACTTTCCCATTATGTCGTTAAATGATAATTGGGAACGTGTGTTTGTGCGCCATGCTTCAAGTTCCTGGTAGAAGTCTTGTGCGTTATAGCGATGATCAGTAACCAGGGCAATATAAGTTCTGTTAACGAGCAGAGAGTCGGTCTTGATCGCAGCTATGGAATAGGGTTTGGCGATTGATGACAGAGAATACCCGGCAACATGATACGTGGATTGTGAATATTTCCACCAGTTGCTATGGGAGAAAATGCGATTGAGGCAATTTTCGTCGCTAATCCTGTCAAACACGTGTTTTTTTTGATCGCTGTCGGACGGTATACGAACGTATTTATCTAATTTGGGGTCGTTCTCTGCAACGGAATATTGTAGGACCGAGATGAAATCATTTTTCTTAAGTACCTGGTGTTTATTGATAAACCGGATGAGCTCGTCCGATATATTTTTAGGGTAAGAATGGGCGGGTTTCGTGTCAATCGATACAATCAAATGATTGATTTCTCCCTTTTCATATTGCGCAAAGAGCGAGGGGGGAGATAGCAGAATTAGGCCCGCGATGATATATAATCTGTTGAAAATCTTCATCTTATAAAGTCAATTTCTTTGGTATAGTCAGAATGGTCGACTCGGCCTTCAGGTATTCTGATCCGAAGCGATGCCAATCGTCCCTGTTCATTAATATCGAGTTGAACCTCTATCGGAATGTCGGGTAAAGATCTTCCATGTGTGTACACCAGATCATCTAAACGCTCCAATTTTTCGGATAGAGAGCGAAGATGTTGAGGTGCAGGGCCAAAGCGGGTATCTCCCACGAACTTCCCTTCGCCCTCATATAAGTCGATTCTTTTTATCCTAAAAGTTTTTCCTCCAGGGTCGGCCATAAGCGGGAACAGAGGCTTTGTGGGGCAGTAGGTGCCTGCTGGCATATTGCGCTCCACAATGGCCTCAAGATCATGCTGGTTAACCTCAATAGAAATCGTATGCATCGTGCGGCCCTCTATTCTGATAGATTCTATGCCAACGAGTTCATTGTTGAGCCAGGCCGAATAGAGGGCAGCTCCCCGAGCGACACTATCGTATGGCGCGACCCCTTCCTTGTCGATTATTTCGCCGGGGAGGTGAACGAGATCGCCTTGGCGTTGATTGTCCATCCCGAGTTGCTCAACCATAACCTCTTGGAGTAATGGAATCTGTGAAGTGCCACCGATGGGCAAGATTACCCCCCGCCCCAAGAGATCATCTGCCTGTTCCCTGTTCCCATTAAATTTCGGATTGCTTGCAAACGCTTTTTTTAGCAAGTTGAACTGCGCTTCGAGTTTGGGGATAAAGTATCTTTCGAGTAAAGGTCTCAGAAGTTTTCGGGTTAATCTAATTACAATATCCTTCCCTTCCTTATCTTTGGCTGGATGAATACCATCCGGACCAGTCAACAGAACAGAATGCTCGTCTTGAACGGAAAGTTTCAACTTCAGGGCGCGGCAAGCGGCATTTAAAGTCTGTTCTGAATACATGGATGGCTCAAGTTCATAACGGCTGCAGATTTCAGATGCAATGACAGCATCAATGTCGTCTCCGCCAAGCGCATCGTCTCCAGGAGCAGTACATAGCACTTTAAAAATGATGGTCTTATGACCTTCTTCGCCTTCGATATCATACTTGACAACGGCCAGATCGGTTGTTCCTCCACCAATGTCACAGACACTAACGATCCCATGGGGCTGAATTTTATCGGCCTCGACGACAACATAATAAAGTGCTGCCGCGATAGGCTCTGGAATAACAGAGACAGAGTGAATAGAAAACTGTTCTTTAGTGAATAAATCTGCCCCTACTTGGCGCAGGGTATCCAACATGAGTTTGCATTGGTAGTCTTTGTATGCATTGGGGACGCTGGTTGTAATGAAAACAGGTTCTGTCTTCGGGACGGACAATAAAGCTTGTTGAATAATATCCTTTGAGAAATCATAGAGGTATCGTGTCGCCCTAAACTCGTCCATGGGTGTTTCAGAAAGAAGCCGTTTAGGAGAACGCACGAGTGTCTGTCCATCTCTTATGGCAGATGTCCGTCTTTTGAGAATCTTGACGGAGTCTTCTTTTGTATTCACATATTGGGATATAATCGAGTTTGTTGTCCCGTAATCGTAGCCAATGCAGATCATGATTCTAAAAGATTAAATGTTTCACGCAGGAGAGCACTCCGAAACAGGCGACGTTTAGGTATATCCGTCCTAAGCTGCTCGGGCAGACTGTTCATAACTAATTTTGTCGCCTCATCAAATAAATCCGTTCCGAGAATTTCTATATGGTCAAGAACGGAGCTGTCGTCTACCTCGGATTCATCAAGCAAAGCGTAATTAAACCAAGCGAACACAGGGACGCACAAAACCTTGGGTCTGGTAACCAACTCCTGAAAACAAACGAACAAGTAATTAATTGCGGCTTCTTTTTGTGATTGATTCATTGGAAAGAATCCTGCTTGTTGTTGCATACAATCCAAATCATCACAACATTTATTGAGTGAGGCGGCATAAAGATGGCGAAGCGGAATCCTAATCACCGTCTCACAACGGAGAACAATTAGATCCTCGTCTGTTTCTATCAGGCAAGGCCCATCAAAGCCACGATATTTTTCCCCTTTTATGGCTACAGCAAACTGATCGACCGACCCTTTGCAGACATAGGCTTCAATGACCTGTGTATCTTCAATAGGTAAAGACAAATGGGGTGTAGCGAGAAGAGATGAGGAGAAGTCCCCATCTTTGTATATGTCAACCCTGGTCGGTGTATAGACTATGCCTAAGTTCATCTTAATTCATTTATATAAATATACCGCCGACCATGCTCCAGATATCTGAGAAATAAAAACCTATCGCCTTGAAGAACTTCATGTCTATAGCCAAAAGGCATATGGCGGTGTTGAAGGATGCTAACGAGACTATATATAGGTATGACGGCAGGAGTCCGTGATTCTTAAGGTCGGTCTGATATGGTTTCGCCTGGGTGACAAAGGAGTGAAGATAGAAAAAAAAGGTAAAGCCAACGACGATACCGAAAGCAATGAACCTGGCGGGGATGACTGTCTGAATAAGGAGCAGCAGGATCGTTATGACGGGCATCGTGTACGGAGCTAACGAAATGAACATATTCGAGCTTCCGCGATAAACCACATCTCCGTTGGCGGCAGTTGCCTTGAGGGATTCAACCGTCCGAAACATCATCAGGCATGCCGCCATATGAAGAGATTCGTGTGACAATGTCTGAAGAAAGTTTATGTTCTTTTTGAAAATGGGTATGCTGGCAATAAAATAATACAGTACTCCACCTCCTAAGAACCACCAATACATGTATATGTACTTAAACATATGTATGATTGCTTTTACCAGCTCGGATACCGTAATGAGGCAGGTGATGGCAAAAACAATAGTGTATAAGGTGTGTTTCATCAAACTGTTCATAACAAAAAAGTAGGCTTACTCAATTACAAATGTCGGCATATCGGCAGAATACTCTTTGTCTATCATGTGGCACTGGGCGCGGATAATGGCGCGTTTCTCCACTGCGGGCTCCAGACAGTACAGACGGTACATGAGTTTGAACTGGTATAGATCCTCAGGAGACAGCGCGTTTACATCAGAGATGTGCGGGAACAGTAGCTTGCAATATGCCGTCGCAATACGGCGGACAGCCTTGACATCACGGATGTCGGGGTTCTCCTGCTCTGTTTTCACCAGTTGGTTGAAGATGGACTCATACGCGCTTTCTGTACGAAGGAAGTGTAACGCCTCTGAGAAGTACTCGGAGTTTAGTGTCCAACCGCGAAGGATGTTGGCCATGCCGAGGCGCGGAATTTTCCAACCCTCAATAAAGGCATGGAAGCGGTCTAAAGTAGCAGACTCGCGAAAGAGACCAGGGAGGGTCTTGTAGTAGTCATTGCCGGTCGGTTTCAATTCTTTTGAGAGGTTGATGTTGCCGACTAACCCCAAACCGCATTCAGACTGGAAAGTAATGCCGTCAACGGTGGCTTTTCCTGCCTCCAGATAGCCCTTCAATATAGACTGAAGTTCTCCGTCTCGGGAACCCATTTCGAAAGTCGAGATCTCATCTATCAGCACGGCATCGTGGTTCTTCAAGTATCCGAACTGCCTGGTGGCCCTGTTGTAGAACATGCGGGCGCGGGTTGTGCTGCCACTGCCAAGCAGCCATACATACTTGCTGAGGTTGGAGTACACAAAGGACTTGCCAGTTCCCTTAGGGCCAAGTTCAATCATGTTGAGATGCGGCTCAACAAAGATGATTAGGCGAGAGATGAACTCTAACTTGGTGCGGAGCGTTTCGGTAGCCCCGGGTTCACCAAAGCTGTCCGGATCATATTCCATAGCCGCAATGATGAGATCGATCCACTCCTCCGTGGTGAATTTTACGCGGGCATTCAGGAAGTAAGCGTAGTTAATCGTATATGGCTTGAAAGGACGGTAGGAAGTTATATTCACAGAGCCTTTCTTGCGTCCCTGTGGCTTAACGTATTCCAAGGTGATGTTCCCCCAGTTCTCTCCATCAACGAGGTCGTTCTCGTGATCCTCGAGAACACTTGGAAGGATAAATGTGTCTGTGCCAAGGTCGGTTTCGGCAAGGCGAAACCAGGTCTGCCCGTCCTTGAGGTTGCTTTCCACGGTAAAACGGCAAGTGAGATTGACCGGTTGTCCGTCCATTAGCTTGCGGCGGATCTCTCCACCGTTGATGCACATCTTGGTGTTCAAATAGTCTGGGATGGCATCCATGTCAAGAACTCCTTCTTTGTCAGAAAAACGCTTGATGATATAATCTTTAACAAAGGACGGGAGGTTACGTCCGGCAAACACGCGGTCGGTGTCCTCATTCTTGAGGATGGCCAGCTCTGGAAATACAATTCTTATCTTCTCACCAATTGTGCTCATAATTACAGATCAGAATGATTCATCAATAACAACACCCTCCACATTTTTAATGGAAGACGGATGTGTAACAACAGGAGACTTGGGCTTTTTAGGGATCTTGCCGAACAGGGGGTCATCTTTGAAAAGAAGCCCGCTTTTCTTCGTGGGAGAAGTCCCATTATCTGGATGAGTAGGGGTTGACGGCTTATTCGTAGAGGATCTTTTCTGGGAGGGTGTTCTAGCATTCGACTCCGAGCCGTCCGTCCTTTTATGTGCACCAAAAGCCTTCTCGTTACGTCGTAAGCCGGAGAAAGCATACTTGGGGACGAGGCTAGTGGTATCGGACTCTTTCAAGTGGCCCTTGAGGGTGGACACAAACGAGTGGTCATCTCCATGCTTGATGGATATCTTTTGGCCGTCGATGTCCAGTGTGAAACTGTCTTCAAGATGAAAGCAACGATAGTATAGACG
>CAYTLU010000259.1:0-2081 GCA_964438665.1 uncultured Bacteroides sp. | reverse complement strand
AATGGTATGCGACATGAACGAGTTCAACAAAATAAGCCAAGAAACAGGCATACCTGTAATTGAAGATGCCGCTCACGCTCTCGGCAGCAAATACGCCGGTAAAATGATTGGCAACAACTCTCCTTATACCATTTTCTCGCTCCAAGCTATCAAACACATGACTACGGTTGACGGCGGTTTCCTTTGTGTCAAATCTGAAAAAGACCTCGACCGCGCACGTCGCCTGCGTTGGTTCGGTCTTGACAAGAAACGCTCTCGTCTTGAGAACGATATTACCGAAGTCGGCTACAAATATGGAATGAACAATGTTAACGCTACTATCGGACTTGTGCAGATGAAGCACGTGCGTGACATTGTGGGGAGATATATTGATAACGGACAATTCTACGATAAAGAACTTGCAGCTGTACAAGGCCTAAAGCTCGTAAAATATAATTCCGATACCGAGGCCTCTTACTGGTTATACACAATGCTTGTCGAGCGCCGCGAGGACTTCATAAAAATGATGGAAGCCAACGGAGTCACAGCTTCGCCTCTCCACCACCGTAGCGACACCCATAGCATCTTCCGTGAATCTCGCCGCGAACTCCCATGCATGGAACAATGGTATGCTAACTTCGTTCACATTCCATGCGGTTGGTGGGTGTCAAATGAAGAACGCCAACGTATCGTTGAACTCATTAAAAAGGGCTGGTAATGGACTTTGAATTCGTTAAACACGACGAATTATCCACAAGCTGTTTAGACGAGATTATCTCTATCAAAGGCTCTGTTTGGAACTACCCGGTAGAGTCTCATAAAGATTGGATTGCGAAAAACATTCGATTCGGAGACTACCATCTTATAGTCAAAAACAGAGACAAATATGTTGCTTATCTGAATATTATAGATTTAATAATAAAAGCTAAACAGACTGATATTCTCGCGTGGGGAATAGGAAACGTTTGTGTCCGTCCTGAATTTCAAGGGAAAAACTATGGTCTGTTATTGTTGAAACTTGTAGATTTTTTTCTTGCATCCACACATCGCGCAGGAGTACTTATATGCCGTGACCAAGTAGCTCCTTTCTATGAACGATGCAATTGGCGCAAGTATTCTGGCTCTGTTATTGTTCCTGATGGTTCAGACCTAATGTACAATTTCTTTTTTTCGCAAGGAGCTAATCTCCCTACTTGTAATTCAATACGGATCAGTCGCATATTTTAGAGATTATTATGATACCCTTGTTCAAGCCGTACATCGCCGATAAACTTCCGGCACTGGAACACATTCTGCATTCCGGGCAATTGGCTTATGGCCTCTTTTCCAAAGAGTTTGAGAAACGATTGGCGCAATACGTGGGAATTGAAAAAATCATCTGTACCAATTCTTTCAATTCCGCTTATCTTATAGCAATCAAGGCTCTCGGTCTTAAAGCGGGTGATGAAGTAATTGCATCACCAATGTGTTGTCTCGCATCATCACAGCCACTGGCAATTAGTGGTCTTAAAGTCGTTTGGGCGGATGTCGACCCGAAAATTGGCACTCTCGACCCGGAGAGCGTCAAGGCTAAGATTACGCCGAATACAAAGGCTATCTTTCATAACCATTTCTGCGGATACGTTGGCTATGTAGCTGAATTGACTAAAATTGCACATAACAATGGTCTGCTCCTTATTGACGATATCTCCGAAGCATTTGGCTCGGAATACAACGGAATGAAGGCCGGTGCGTGGGGCGCTGATGCCACCGTATACTCATTCCAAACTGTGAGATTGCCAAATGCCGTTGATGGTGGTGCAGTTTCTTTCAAAAATTCCGATAACACAGACATGGCAGTATTACTACGCGACTATGGCATCGTCCGGCCTCGTTTTCGTGACGATATTGGTGAGATTTCGTGTTGTTGCGATATTGAGGTGGCCGCATACGGTGCTCTGCCTAATGACGTAAATTCTTATATCGGGACACTCGCTCTCGACCGGACCGATGAATTGATTGCACGGCAAAGAGATAATGCATCATTTTGGGATGATACTCTACCATCCAATCTTGCAAAGCCGATAAAGCCTCTCAAAGATACTGTGCCAAACTATTGGGTA
>CAYTLU010000258.1:0-15892 GCA_964438665.1 uncultured Bacteroides sp. | reverse complement strand
GCGATTTCGGCCGTCGGCCATGCATAGTTCATGTCGCCGCGGAGCTGCTTGCAACTCATCACGATGTGGCTTCCGCCATAGCTCTTGCGGAGCGTTACCGTCACCTTGGGCACGGTTGCTTCGCCATAGGCGTAGAGGAGTTTTGCGCCATGAAGGATGACTCCGTTATATTCCTGACCTGTGCCGGGGAGGAATCCGGGGACGTCAACGAGTGTTACCAGAGGAATGTTGAATGCATCGCAGAAACGGACGAAACGTGCGCCTTTGCGCGATGCGTTGCTGTCAAGCACGCCTGCGAGGAATTTGGGCTGGTTTGCCACAATGCCCACAGACTGTCCGTTGAAACGTGCGAAGCCAACGATAAGGTTCTTGGCATAGTTGCTCTGGACTTCAAGGAATTCGCCTTTGTCAACGATAGCGCCGATCACTTCATACATATCGTAGGGGCGTGTCGGAGAGTCGGGAATAATTTCGTTGAGGGAGTCTTCCAGACGGTCTATCGGGTCGTTGCAGATTGCCAACGGCGGTTCTTCAAGATTGTTCTGAGGAATGTAGCTGAACAGTTTGCGGATGATTTTCAGGCAGTCTTCGCCGTCTTCGGCTGCAAAATGAGCAACACCGCTCTTTGACGAATGAACCTCTGCGCCGCCGAGAGCGTCCTGAGTGACATCTTCGCCGGTAACGGTTTTTACAACCTTCGGACCGGTGAGGAACATATAGGAGATGCCTTTGGTCATAATGGTGAAGTCAGTCAATGCCGGAGAATAGACCGCACCGCCTGCACACGGACCGAGGATCGCTGAAATCTGGGGTATTACACCTGATGCGAGAATGTTGCGCTGGAAAATCTCAGCATAGCCGGCAAGGGCGTTGATGCCTTCCTGAATGCGCGCGCCGCCGGAATCGTTCAAGCCAATGACCGGAGCACCCATCTTCATCGCCATATCCATGATTTTGCATATCTTCTGGGCCATTGTTTCACTCAGCGAACCGCCGAACACGGTGAAATCTTGTGCAAACACATATACCAGACGGCCTTCGATTGTGCCATAGCCGGTCACAACGCCATCGCCGAGATAACTTTTCTTTTCTTGTCCGAAATTATGGCAGCGGTGACGAACAAACATATCAATTTCTTCAAACGATCCTTCATCGAGCAATTGAGCGATTCGTTCGCGGGCGGTGTATTTGCCGCGTGCATGCTGCTTTTCGATGGCTTTTTCGCCTCCACCAAGGCGGGCCTCATTGCGCAGGGCGATGAGTTCCTGTACTTTTTCAAGCTGATTACTCATTTTGTTGAAATATAGTGATGTGTAACTGGGTTATTTTTTGTTGGGGTTCTCGCAAAGTTCAATGAGCGCGCCGCAGGTCGATTTCGGGTGAAGAAATGCGATGTTGAGCCCTTCTGCGCCTTTGCGGGGAGCTTTGTCAATCAGGCGGCAGCCTTTTGACTCGGCTTCAGCCAAAGCGTTGGCAACTCCATCTTCGATTGCAAATGCAATATGCTGGATGCCGCCACGACCGCCGTTGTTGGCAATATATTTTGCGATTGCGCTGTCTTCGGCAGTCGGTTCAAGAAGTTCGATTTTGGTCTGTCCAACCATGAAGAACGCTGTGCGCACTTTCTGGTCTGCTACTTCTTCTATGGCAAAGCATTTAAGGCCAAGCATGTTTTCGTAGAACGGAATTGCTTCTTCCAGAGAAGGAACGGCGATTCCAACATGTTCAATGTGAGAAATTTCCATTTTTTCTTTGAGTTTTGTTATGGTTTATGATTTCGTTTATTATCGGTTGTTGTCGGTGTTGTGCAGGAGCCGGCCTGCTACACCTTCCAATGTGCAAATTTAATAATAATTATTATATTTGCGATGAATTTAAGTATGTTTTGCCATGTCAGACCAACTGCATGAACAATCTGCCGGATGCAAAGCTCCGTTTGTGTCAATTATTATGCCGGTTTATAATGCCGAGTCTTTTCTGGCTGACTCGATCGAGTCAGTGATTGCTCAGACTGATCCCGATTGGGAACTGATCTGTTTTAACGATGCTTCAACGGATGGATCATTGGCTGTGCTTGAACGTTTTGCTGATGCCGACAGTCGGATACGTGTCATTGATTCCAAGGTGAATGTCAAGCAGGGTGGCGGACGAAACCGTGCGATTGAACGGTCACGCGGACAATTCATAATGTTTCTTGACGCTGACGATTGGTTGCGTCCGGATGCCGTCGGCCTATGTCATCAAGCCGTCAACGAGAGGCAGGCTGATGCGGTGTTCTATGATCTTGTCCGTGTAATGCCCTCGACCGGAAGCGAAGAGATTTATGCTCCTCTCGGCCAGGATGCAGCAACTCTTTCAATTCAGGAATTGAAACTCAGGATAGTGCAGCGGCAGACGTCGATATGCAGTGTGGCCTATGCACGGCGGCTGTTCTTTGACACCGGACTGTGGTTTCCGGAGGGAGTGTTCTATGAGGATAATGCTGTCGCTATGGCCGTCCAGCTCAGTGCCGATCGCCCTGTCAAACTCAACGCGGGGCTGTATTTCTACCGCAGCGATAATGTTTCGGTGACTCGCTCGATTGATGATTTCCGCTTTTTTGACCGTATTCAGTCTGCGGTCTTGCTTTTGGGAAATCTTAAGCGCCTGGGCTTTTATGATCGATTCCGCGATGAGATTGATAATGTGTTCATCAACCAGTATTTTATCCATACTGTGTTTGGCTGTGTCTATCGCTTTTCGAAAGTGCCTATGGAAAGGCTGCATGAGGTGCGCCGCGGAATTGCAGAACACATTCCGAACTATAGGCAAAACCGTTATTACCGTGCATTGCCGTTATCTCGAAAGCTGAAGATAGAGCTTCATGCACGCTTCCCGCGCATCATCCATTTTATGGCTATGTCCAAGCGCCGGCTGCTCCGTTGATATGATCGCAGTCGGAATCCGGATTATTTGGCGTAGCTGACTGTCCGGGTGAGTCTGATGTCGGCGGAAGATGAGCCGATCATCAGGTCGAATGTCCCCGGCTCGATGACCGGTTTGTAGTCAATGCCTATTATCTCAAAATCTGCCGGAGTGAGATTGAATGTGACAGTGGCTTTCTCTCCTTTTTTCAATGCAATCCGCTTGAAATCTTTGAGCTGGATCATCGGTTGTACGGTGGAGGCAACGCAGTCCCGGAGATAGAGCTGTGCCACTTCCTCGCCATCGCGGTTGCCCACGTTCTCTATCTCGCAAGTCACCGTCTCGGGAAGTCCGGTTAGGGCATTGCTGGTCACGTTCATGTTTGAATAGCTGAATTCAGTGTAGCTGAGACCGTAGCCGAACGGATATTGTGGCGTTGCGCTCATATCGACATAGTCATGGAGTTTCGGCAGACGTTTGTTGTAATACAACGGAATCTGACCGGCAGAGCGTGGCACGGTGAATGGCAGTCGTCCGGCAGGATTGTATGTCCCGAAAATCACATCGGCTATTGCTTGGCCGCCTTCCTGTCCGGGATAGTAGGCGGTCAAAAGTGCATCCGCATTTTTAGCGCTCCATCCTTTTTCAAGCGGACGCCCTTCGATATAGACAACGATCAGCGGCTTGCCTGTCGCTTTCAGTGCTTCAAGCAGTCTGTTCTGGTCGCCAAGCAGGGTCAGGGATGTGCGGTCGTAGCCCTCGCCGCTCTCCATGTCGCTGAGTGATGTGTTATCGACTTCGGCAGCAGCCGTCTTTTGGTAGGAGGTCTTGAAATCGCGTGCGCTTGACCCGCCGACAACGGCTATCACCGCATCGGCCCGCTGTGCGGCCTTGACGGCTGCATCGATATCGGATTTTGATTTGTCGCGGATGGCGCATCCTTTTACGTATTCCACACGGTCAGATCCGATAAGTTTCCGCACGCCGTCAAGCACAGTCACTATGCGTCCGTCGGGTTGCGGAGCGGTGTAGTCGCCAAGTTGATTGTAGGCGTTGTCTGCGTTTGGGCCTATGACGGCCACTTTTACGCTCTTGGAATCTAATGGCAGCAGTCCGTTTTTGTTTTCAAGCAGAGTGACCGATTGGCGTGCAACTTCAAGAGCGACTTCGCCGTTTGCTTTTGTCCCTACTGTTTTTGCGGCTTTGTCAGGATCAACGTAAGGATTTTCAAAAAGCCCCATGTTGAATTTCAGACGAAGCACATTGCCGACAGCGCGGTCAAGCGCAGCCATGTCCAGTTTGCCTGATTTTGCAGCCGAAAGTAGCGTCATATAGGCATCTCCGCCGAGATCCACATCCAGTCCGGCATTGAGAGCCAGCATGGCGGCGTCCTCTATTGTCGGGGTGATATGGTGTGTCTCATACAGTCCATCGATGCTGTAAAGGTCTGAAACCGTGAATCCGCGGAATTTCCAGTCGTCAAAGAGCAGGTCGGTCAGCAGTGATTTGTTTGACGTGCAGGGGACGCCATCGATCGAGTTATATGATGTCATTATGGAAAGCGCGCCGGCGTCAACCGCTTTTTTAAACGGTGGCAGGAAATATTGAAGCAGATCCCGCTGACCTACGGTTGAATAGTTGCCGTTCTGACCGCCTTCCGGCACGGCATAGGCCAGAAAATGTTTCAGCGTGGCTATAGTGGAATGTGGATTTGTGAGATCTCCTGCGCCAAGACCCTTGATGACCCCTGCGCCCATGATGCCGCCAAGCGTGGGGTCTTCACCCATTGTTTCCTCGACTCGGCTCCATCGCGGATCGCGTGCAAGGTCAAGCACGGGACCATAACTGATGTGTGCGCCTTGATTGCGTACTTCCGTGCCGATGACCTGTCCGACGCGTTCCATCAGTTCCGGATTCCAGGTTGCAGCCATGCCTATTCCGGTCGGAAACACGGTTGTCCCGATCGCCATGTGGCCATGTGGCGCTTCTTCGGCTATGAACATGGGGATTCCCAGACGCGTGTTTTCGATGACATATTTCTGCATGGCGTTTCCGGCCATTGCGGCAAGGCGTGGGTTCAGCCCGTTGTCGAGTGTTTTCTGCGTCCAGGGGTCAGCGCGGTAAACCGCCCACAGCATGCCGGCCTGACGTTCATCGATCAATCGTTTGAATGTGTCGGCCACTTCTACGCGATCGGGGCTTTTGATGTCGTACATCACCCATCCAAGCGGGCAGAGCAGTTGCCCTACTTTTTCTTCAATTGTCATGCGTCCGAGCAGGTCGGCTACGCGTTTTTCAGTTGGAAGTTTCGGATTCAGGTAGTCGCCTTTTTCGCTGCGGGCGAATGATGGCAAAGATATCAGCAGTGACAGGATAATGGCTGATATTCGCATGTGTGGATTTCGGTTCATGGTTTGGTTATAATCTGTTATTCAATGGTGTATGTAACCTCAAGCGGCAAAAGCTTGTAGCCGTTGGCTATCGGGATGACTTTGGTGGTGAATTTGCCTTTTGCCACTTTTGCCGGCCGGACAACAACGTAAACCGACCCTTCGGATTCCGGTCGGAGAATATAGCCTGTCGGGACGGAGACGCCTGCTCCCGGATCTTCAACGGCGAAGTCGAGATTGACCCGGACATCGCAGTCGCTGGCAAACTGCAGCTTCATCTTTTTTTGCTGTCCGGCTTTAACTTTGCCGAAGTTCATCACCTTGTAGTTCATGTAGATGTTGTGGCCGTAATCGTAGGTGTACGAGTCTTTTGCCGAATGTTTGCCGGGCTTTACATCGCCCTTCACCCAGATGCGGTTGTACTGTTTTTCAGCACTTGCCACCACAATTTCTTTGCTGAAATGGCCGGGGCGGTAGTCGGGATCGAAAGTCACGGTTATATAATCTGACTGTCCGGGTTGCACAGGTCGTTTCGGAACATCGGCTCTGACGCAGTTGCAGCCGGAGCGGGCATGAAGCATGACAACCGGTTCTTTGCCTATGTTGGTGAATTTAAACTTATGAGTCACTTTGCCGCCGGTCTCTTCGATTGTGCCGAAATCGTGGATTTTTTCTTCGAATTTGACTGACTGATTGACAGTTTGCGCCGATAGCGACAATGCTGTCGCAAAGCAAATGGTATTGATTATGGTTCTTAACTTTTTCATAGTGCAAAATTACTTAAAAGCAATCATTTATGAAACACATATCGCCGCGAAATTACTTATTGTATTGCTGACTTTGCGGGATGTGTGTCGGCTTTTATTTTTATTTATTGCCCGACATTTTGAAGCTTGTCTATCAATCTCGTTTTCACAATGGCATATGCTTCTTGAGGGTCAAATTGTTCATCTGCCCGAAGTAATTGTGACGTATCTCCAAGAAACTCATCGTCTTGTATCTTATCTTCCATATTGGCGATGAACTCTTTATAGGTCGGTATGTGGGAGACTACAAAGTTCATGTATTTGAGATATGACTCGATTATTTTATTGTCATTTACATTACATGTTGTCAGTGCTTTGTATAGATCAAACAGATCCCGACCTTTTCTACGCTGATAAAGTGCGCGGAGCTTTGTCCCAATCAATTCGTCAAGCTGATAGGTAAGGATATCGCAAGACCCGGAAAACCATCCGTTTTCTATACGGAATGGCACTGAAATCATTGGCATCACACTAAAATGCTCTTTGCAATTAATCTCGACTTTTAACCGCATTGGAACTATAGGCTCTGTTTCCGACATAAGACGGTAAATAAGTGTATTATTGTGCATTTTTTGTTTAATCTTGGGCTCTCCAAGAAAAGCAAGTGCTTCACGAATATGGTCGTATGTTTTCTTTATCGGTCCAGCATTGACTTGCACCAGGTCAATATCTTCGCTATAACGCGGTTGGGGTGACATAAAGAGTTTATGTAGGGCTGTGCCACCGCGAAAAGCAAGATTTTCTCTTAGGTAGTCATTGTTGTATATGGCTATCAATGATCGGCAGATGATCAAATCTTGTTCCGTCTGAACATCTTGTATCCACGGAGCGTTGGAACGCCAGTCTTGTATATATATTTCCGGTATCATTCGTCTAATTCTATTTCTTGATTCTCAATTACTTTCCAACGGTTGGCATACGTAGAGCCTTCTATTGGCTTCCCTATTTTGAATGGAATCGGACGCACTCGTTTACCGAGTTTAATGATCATATCAAATAGTATGTCTGCCAGATCATTGGCTCCGAGGATTAGCTCTAGTATGTACCCGAGTCTCTGATAGACAGGTGTCGGATAAATTCCAAGATATTCTGCATTTATCCTGGTTGCATCGAATGACTCAGCGAGGTCGTTGAGAACGGAACAAACACGGTTCAATCCACCTATCTTATGCTCATTGGCGACCAAATCTAAGGCTGTCAATTCTGCAGACGATACATTGATTGTGCCTAATTTACTCTTATGTTTAATGATTAGATTATGGTTAAGTCTCTGCCGAGTAGTAATGAATTCAAATTTTACGTGTGATCGTACACCCGATCGTAAAGTCGGAAGCGTATTTATTACGGTAAAGGATTGTGGCCGTTGATGAGCTGCACCATAGAATTCTGCTGCGTTCAATAGACCTATATAGTAATCTCTTTTTAGATATTGCATCATGCGGTCTATGTAGAATGTTGGAGGCACATTGGATGTCAGTGCATATTCCGTTGGGATAATTACATAAAATCCACGTGTTGGTGATATGATGTGTTCTGATTTTATTTGTCTCCCTAGTGATGTGAATATATATTGGTAATTATAATAGGGAAATGCTTTTAACACATCCTCGATACAGAAAGTGTATAAGCCTCTTTTTTTGCGTAATTCAATCCAATCGGCTATTGTTTCGTTCAGTTTCATTTTACATGCGTGACAGTGCGTTTGCAAAGTTAATCATTTTTTGATGAGTTGCGCAAACTCATTGGCTTTTTGTGAAAACATGGTATGATTGTGGAGAAATAGAAAGGGCGTACCATCACTGGCACGCCCCCTCAGGGTTGGTAGTTTAAATGTTCATTAACCAATCAAGTCTGTGATAACTTATGTCGTTTGATTATTCATAAGCATTGAAGTCGGAGAACGCTGTTCCTTCGCCTGTTCCTCCATAGAAAGAGTGAGAAACCAGACGTATGTAGCGCGTCTTCATCGGAGCCCAGAACACGAAGTAGCGGTCGATATTGTTCCTGCTGAATGTCAACGTTCCCTGTTCGGTGTATTCAACACCGTCAAGGCTCGTATAGATTGTTCCGTCCTTAATGGTGTACCAGTTGAAGTAGTAACGGAACAGGCAGCTGTTGATGTTGTACTCTTTGCCCATATCGACGGTTACGATAACCTCCTCATTGACCTTGTCGGCATGGTTGGCAATAAAGAATGCATACGTCCATTGATTGTCATCAAACAAAACATCTGTATTGCATTCGCCGCTTTTTCCCGCAGCCGGAGCTGAGTAGGTTACTGTCCAACCTTCGGTATCGGTGATTCTGGTTCCTACAGGCGAAGTTGCATCAGGATTCAACATTCCATCTTTTTTATCGACATTCACGCCGATGTAGGCCATGTTCATATCCTGACTGACTTTTCCGCCGTCAGAGCTTGTAACAACCTTGATGGGCAGCACATAGGCGCTTTCGGTGAAAAGTTCCCAGTTGGCGTTGGTCACGTCAACATTGACAATTACAGAGCTGGAACGGTTAGCTCCGGCGGGGATTGTAACGGTGTTTTCACTGAGAGTCACAACGATGCCGGAGTTCTCAGGGAATTTTGCGCAACCCGGAACTTCAACATCAGGAGCGAGTTCAAATGTTGCAGTGATGTCTTTGCCGGCTTTCTTTGTGTCATAGACATAAAGCTCGATATCGCCAGGCTCGGAAGCTACTATCGGACCTACGGGAGTTTGATATACGGTGTAGGCATACGTGTTCTTCGGCATGTTTGCCGGATAGTCATGTGCGATGTTGACATATACAAGATTGTCGGGGTTGCCTACAACATCATATTCGTCATCGTCACACGATGTCAGCATCGTTGCGCCAAGCGCAAATGCGAAGACTCCTAAAAAATATTTTAATTTCATAGTCTTAATACTTTTTTATGAGATTATTCAGCACACTTGTTGGTGTCATCTGAGTTCCATCCTACATATTCGCTGTAGTCGAGGTTGTAGGTCAAGCCTGCGCCTTCGTTGATTTCACGGCAAGTGTTTGACCAGTCCATGTCATAACCATGTCCGGTTGCATCATGGAATATGTGGCCTTCACCTTCGTTCATCTTCCAGTAAGCTACAAGACCCTCAGCAGCGGGATCTACTCCGCAGTTGCCAAGCTTGATCTGACCCGGCGTGAGGGCTCTGTCCCATACACGCATTTCAGCGATATAGCCTTTGAAATACTGTGAAGACGGATAGCCGGTCCATGACATGCCGAGTTCGATGCGTTGGAAATCGACTGTGCCTGAATATGCACCTTCTGCAACTTTTTCGCCATCAACATACATCAGCAGTGCTGATCCATCATATACAAGAGAAATCAGGTACCAGCGGTCGGTGCTGAATTTTGTTGCCGGAACGATTGAACCGCCGGGGCTTACCCACTGAAGCTGGTCAACATCGTAGCCGTTCTCACCAAAGCGTAGCATTGATGACTTTTGTTCATCGGCTGAAGTGAACGAACATAGACGTGCAATGCGATGCCATTCCTTTGAGTAGCATTTGATTTCATAGGTGAATGCTCCAAGAGTGCGCTTGAGATTGTCAGCAAAGATGAAGTTGGAGTACATTTGGGTATTGGTGATGTCAAGAGCTGTGAAGTGGAGCACGCGTGCAATCTGCAGATAGACTGTGCGGGATGACTCAATCACGTCAAGACCAATGCTCTTGATAGTCACAGGGATTACGTATGTGCGGCCTTCTTCGAATCCTTCGGTTGAAAGCATGCGGACAACGATAGCCTCAGAGAATGATTTTCCAGCGGGGATGATCACCTCTGACTGATCAAGCACGGCTGATCCTTCGGGTACGCAGAAATAGTTAGTGTTGTGAGCGGCATTGTAGGATTCAACTTTCGAGGGGTCGATTTCCATGACAACCTTTGTGTCCTGAGTGACAGGGGCAGAGGTGGAAACCGATATGATCTGAGTGGCCGGGGTGTCCTCAACCACAAATCTGGCGATAGCCGAGGTCTCTGTGCCGGAGATGAAAGCGACATTGGTGTCATAGTCAAACTTGTCACCCTCCGTGCATCCCACTGTCAGAAACAGTGCGGCAGCCATGCCAAGATATTTCATTATGTTTGTTTTCATCGCAATATCTGTTTAATTATTTATGAACAGCGGGGTTCATGATTTGAATAGCTTGACGGAATTCGTTGTAGGGAATTCCGGAGTTGGAGTAGTAGTTACGACCGAGATAATAGACACCGCAACCGCCTTTCTTGTGGCCATCGCCCGGTTCCCAGCGTGCATAGTCAAGAAGTTTTGCACCGGTCTGTCCCATTGTTCCATTACCGAATTGTTCGCAGAAGATTTGTTTTTCGATAGGATAGTTATCGCTTGGACGGAGGAAACCAACCTGATCGGAGTAGGCCTGCTGAACGAAATACTGGCAGTAGGGTTCGCATTCGCTTGAAGGCTGAGCCGAGAAATAGTCAACGATCAGCAGACGGTTCGGGTCTTCACCCTGCGGTCCCCAGTATTGGCCGAGAATTTTGACGAGACGGAGAAGGTTCTCATTGCTCCAGCCTTCGAAGTCGATATCTACGCCGTCAAGACCTGCGGCATCGCAAGATTCGCGGATGTAGAGGGCATAGGCTTCCATCATTTCATCGCTGACTTCGGAACTGCCGCCCATGTCATACTCCTGACCGCCGGCTGTAAACACGTGGCGATAGTGTGATGCATCGGCGTGCATGACGAAGCGCGTTCCCAAGGTTTCCTGGGCATACTTCATGTCCTTGTAGGCAATAGGATGTGTGTCAGGCATCGGTATGCCCATCCAGAGGTTGACGATATCTATCGAGTCGGGCAGGCCGATGATTCTTTCGCCCCATGATGCCGGATCTTTATAGCCGTCAACGCCTTCGATCGGAGACCATGCTTCGTAGTAGGCAAAGCTGACTTCGTGATCGCTTTTCTTGAAATCGCGAAGATTCTGATAATACTGCGGGTCGTATGTCTTGAGCGTCTGAACCTCTATCGGTTCAACGTCATCGCAGGCGGTCAGCATAACCATTCCGGCCAATGCGCCCAGCAGACTATATGATTTGATATTCATAATGATTCTTTTATTTTGAGTTATTAGCCAAAATTATAGAGGTTTCTTGTCCCACCATAGACGAGTGCCGGCATTGTCAGCACCGCCGAGAACAGCAACACCGGCGGCAACACCTTCAGCGTTGTTCTGTTTTTCCTGCAAGCAGAATGGCAGACGGCGAGGTCCGAGATCGGAATTGACAATGTTGTTCGAGCCGTTGTTCATGATGTTGATCAGGTCGGGATAACCGGTGCGGCGCACGATTGACCATCCTTCAGCACCGTTGGGGAATGCGTTGATCCAGCGTTGGGTTGCGATGCGTTCGAGCTTGCCTTCGAAGTCGGCAGCATCATCCCATGCCGGAGTGGCATTGCTGTTGAAGGTGTAGTTAAAGCCTGATACCGGATCGGAATAAGTGCTTAAGGTGGCATCTGAGCTTAGATAAGAGCCGACTGCTGCGCCAACTTCTTCACAGGCCACTGTCACGCCTTGTTCGTAGAATGATTTTGCATCGCCGCCGGCATTCCAGCCGCGGAGTGCAGCCTCAGCACGCAGGAAGTAGCTTTCGGCAGCTGTCATCCATACAACCGGGGTGGAATATTTGGACACGTTGAAGTGGCAGCATTCTTGCTGGTAGCGCGCCTGATCGCCATTGATGCCGAGAGGACAGCCTTGGTATGTGCCATCAGAAAGAGCCACGAAATAGTTTGACATACGCGGGTCGTCGAACTGTTTCATGATTTCAACGATTGAAGCGCCTACGCGTGTATCGCCTTTGTTGAATTCATAGTCGATGATGTAAAGCGGATTTTCGTAGGTGGTCAGCGAGGTGCTGAGTTCTGCGCGTTCGCCTTTGGCTTCTATGAATCCATAGGGGCATGCAAATGATTTCTCTGCTTCTGCCTTTGCCAAAGCTGCATCGGCGTAAACCACGCGGAGGGCGAGACGCAGACGCAGGGTGTTGGCGAATTTCACCCAGTTGGTGACATTGCCGCCATAAACAAGGTCGTAGTCAGAAAGAAGGTTGTTGCCTGAAGCTGCAACCGGTTCGAGGACTTCGATGGCATTGTCAAGTTCTTCGAAGAATTTTTTATAGATGTCTTCGAGAGAGTCATAATTGTTTGATTTGCCATAGTTGATATATGGAATCGGACCGAAGGTGTCGGCGATCGGGTGCATGCCGGCAACTTTTACGATATTGGCAATAGCCGCGATGTCTTCGCGGTTCTGCTCTGTGGCAATGTCATTGACGCTCTTCCACGGGCTCATGATGCCGGTGTAGGCTTCGTTAAATGTGCTGTTTACCCATCCATCCACCCAGATATACTGGTTGTGGTTGTTGAATGAACCGAGCGTGCTGCCGGCATAACCGGAGAACAGGTCATGCGAAAGGTTGCGCGAGATCTGATAGTCGGAGCTGAGTTTGCCGCCGAGAGCCACCAGAATTACGCGTGTCTGCATTTGCTGGAAAAATGCGCCGGTCTTGAGGTTGTCGGCCTTCATGTCATCCTCGGTAGCCTCGTTGGGGTTCACGTTATCTTCATAGTCGATACATGATGAAGCAAGGAGGGTAAGGGCTGACAGACCGATTACCGGAAATATTTTGCTGAATTTCATGTTATTCTTGTTGTCTTGTTAATTAAAATTGAGCTTTCACGGAGAAACCGAGAGTGCGCAGACTCGGCATCATGAAGTTGTCGATACCCTGCATGTAGGTTCCGGTGCTGGCGGTCATCTCAGGATCGTAAGGAGCTTTCTTATAGAAGAAGAACAGGTTCTTGCCGATGAATGAGACGTTGAGACCTTTGAGGAATGATCCCCATTTCTTAACCGGGAAGTCGTAGCCAAACGAGAGTTCGCCGAGGCGTACGTTGGTTGCTGAATAGGTGTACCATGAGCCGATACCGCCTTGCTGACCGGATGAACCGACTTTCTGATAGAAATCCTGTGCGGGGATCGGACGGCCGTTGACGAGGACTCCGCCTGCATCGCGTGCATCAGCAGTAGCGGCAGATGCGCCATAGTAGTCCATGACGGCCTGAGTCTGGGATATGCCTATGCCGCCAACGCGTGCTGTAACAAGGAATCCGAGATTGAAGCCTTTGTAGCGGAGGTCGTTGCCCCAACCGAGGTTGTATTTCGGAGAAGCGTTGCCAACCTTAACGAAGTTGTTCGGTTCGGTAACAACGGTCTGATCTGCCGGATTGACATAGATTTCGCCATGTTCGCCGGTGCGGAGGGTGTTGACATAGATATCGCCGATCGATCCGCCTTCGGTGACGCGGGTCTGATACATCGAGGTTGAAGCCATGATCATCTCTGTCAGAGGTGCGGGTTCGCCGGTGTATGGGTCAACGTAGTCGCGGGCGAGTTCTTTCACTTCGTTGCGGTTGATAGAGTAGGTCAGGTATGTGCCCCACTGGAGATCGCCCCATGTGTTGTTGTAGCGAACGGAAAGCTCGATACCGCGGTTGTCAACACGGCCGCCGTTGAATATTTCGGAGGTGTAACCGGTTGATCCGGCAAGCTGGCGTTCAAAGAACTGATTGTAGGTGCTGGATTTATAGAATGTAGCGTCCAGACGCAGGTGATTGTCAAGCATTGCCAGGTTCAGACCGGCTTCCCATGATTTGGTGCGTTCCGGTTCGAGGTTGGCATTCGGACGGCGGGTCTGTGTGACAACTGCTCCATCGTTGATCTCATAGGTCGGGATGGCAATGAACACCTCAGGAGAGTTACCTACTTCAGAATAAGAAACGCGGACTTTTGCGTAGTTGAGCCACCAGTTTTTGATCTTGAAGATATCTGTGATGATGCCTGACAGACCTACTGATGGATAGAAGAATGAATCGGTGTTTGTGCCTTTGAAGGTCGATGACCAGTCATTGCGGGCAGAAACGTCCAAATAGGCGAGACCTTTGTAGCCAAGCTGAACTGTGCCGAATATGGCGCGTTTTTTCAGATTGTATGAATCTTGGTTCATGAGGTCACGACCGGAGAAGTCAATGTTTGATGAAGTGAACTTGTTGGCTACGGATTTCAGGTTGCCGCCAAAGAAGTCATTGTTATAGTCGGTGTTTTCAAAGTTTGCGCCGACGTTGGCTGTAAGATCCCATGTGTGGTCATTGAAATATTTGTTGATCGACACGAGAAGTTCGCCGTAAACCTGCTGGTTGGTGATGTTGGCTTTTGAATAGTAGCCATATTTCGAAGCATACTGTGTGTTTGTTCCGGCATTCATCTTGCGCTCGCGGGTTTCGTTGTCGCGGTCTATTTTTGCACGGGCGGTGACGTTGATCCAGTCAGCGAAGTCGTAGCGGAACTGTGCGGAACCGGTGTAGCGGTTTTTCTTGTTCGGCATGGCGATGTTTTCGGTGATCCAGTATGGATTCTGGAGAGCCATTGTCGAAGAGTAGGGGAAGAACTGATCCATCAGGCCGCGTTCTGCGTTCCAGCGCTGGTAGGCCTGCATCTGGCTGAAGTCTTCGCCTGCGGGGAAAAGATACAGAGGCACGAGTGGGTTGTAGTAGAGACCCTGTGAAGTCATGTTCTTCTCGTTGATCTGGCTGAGCATGAAGCTGAGATCCATGGTCAGTTTGTCATTGGCCATCTTCGTGGTGTTGCGAACGGTGGCGTTATAGCGAGAGTAGTTATTATTGTGTACAACACCCTCGGCGTTGGTCGTACCAATTGAGAGATAAGTCTGGTTGCGGGCTGTTCCTGTGGTCAGGCTTGCGGAGTTGGTCACATTGAAGCCTGTCTGGAAGAAGTCGGCGGGATCAAATGTGCTTGGTGTGGCAAGTTTGTCGCCCCAGCTGAGGTATGAGCCTGTTTCGCTCGCACCGTAGGTGTTCTGGAATTCCGGAAGCACGGCAACACGTTGGAATGTAGTGTTGTTTGAGATTGTCACGCGGGTCTGGCCTTCCTGACCTTTCTTGGTGGTGATCATCACAACGCCGTTGGCTGCTGCCGAACCGTAGAGAGCTGCTGCTGAAGGACCGGAAAGGACTGAAACGTTCTCGATGTCGTCAGGGTTGATGGCTGAGAGCGGATCGCCTGTCTGGGATGCACCTTCAAACACGCCTTCCGGCTGTGTGGCCGCACGGCTCATATCGAGCATCGGAATACCATCGACAACGTAGAGTGCATTGTTGTTGCCGGAGATTGATTTCGCACCGCGCATAACGACGCGAGTGCCGCCGCCAACACCGGATGATGCTGCATTGATTGTCACACCGGCAACTTTACCGTTGAGGTTGTTGACGAAGTTGGCATCGGCAATGCGCATGATTTCATCGTTTTTGATTGACTGGACGTTGTAGGAAAGTGATTTTGCTTCCTTTTTCAGACCGAGTGCGGTCACAACAACTTCGTCCAGAGCTTTCGAGTCTTCCTGCATCACCACATTGATGGGTGCAGCGCCCGACACTTTGATTTCCTGCGGATGATAGCCGATGTATGAGAACATCAGGACATCACCGTCGGCTGCGTTAATGGTGTATTCACCATCGAGATTGGTGGCAACGCCCTGTTGAGTGCCCTTTACGAGAACGGACACGCCAACCAGAGGCTCGCCGCTGGCATCTGTCACCGTACCGGTCACCTTCACTTTGGCCGCAAAAGCCAATGCGGGCAACATGATCAGACAGAATAGCAGACATGTTAGCTTTGCCTTCATAGAAATGTTTTTTGGTTAGTAATAATGATAGATTATTTAGGTTAA
>CAYTLU010000257.1:0-3339 GCA_964438665.1 uncultured Bacteroides sp. | reverse complement strand
CAGGCACACACCCGTTCATCTCAAAGCTGAAACTGTTCTTCAAGTGGGGCATTGATTTCGATACCGAGAAATATACAGTTGAGGATAAGGGTACGCGCAAGGTACATTACACCAACAAGGAGATTATTGAGGAAAATATCCATGATGCTTTCCCAAGTGTATATTCGCCTCCGGTGCGTCCTTCACGCAGAGCAGCTACAGGTGGACAGGCGTTGTCTCAGAGCGATGAGCCGTTGTTCAGAGAGCCGGAACATCAAATACGGACAGACTAAGGGGGGGTGAAATAATGTCCTATTATCGAAAACTGTATAGCTGTGAAGAGCTTCCCTCAAGGGCGAAGCTTGTTTACATTTATCTTTACGACCGATGCGATAAAGAGAAGAAGGCATGGCCGAGTGTCAAAACAATAGCGAAGGAACTGTCCATCTCCGATAAAACCGTCCGCAGAGCCGTCAAGGACTTGGAAAAAGCAGGCCTTGTTCGGAAAGAATATAAGAAACGAAAGAATGGTTCTTTTACAAGCAATCGTTATTATTTGACCTAAAATTTTCTGTCCAATTCACCAAGGGGTTATTATGCCCTTTAGATGTCAGTAGGACTCGGTCAAGATGGTAGCCCAAGGAAGTACCCAACTTAAGATATATAACAGCAGAAGAATAAAAGACAACGGTAGATAAACCTGCCGTTGCCTCTTCTGCTTGATTATCTGTGTTTTTTATTAAGTTCAACCAAGACCTTGTTGAGCAGAACTTGCTGACTCTCTGAAAGCCCAGGGCAATTACTTACTGCTCCTTTGAATTCGTGGACCAGCAAATGTATTATTTCTTTCTGCTCGTCCGTCAGTTCTTCTACAGAAACCATTTTCTCCTTATCAATGCCCACAAGGTAGTCGAGGGAAACATTGAAGATCATGGCTATATCTGTAAGCACCTCTAAAGGTGGAATTCGCGAATCGTTTTCGTAAGCACAAATAACAGACTTGCTACGGTTCAGTTTCTTGCCCAAAGCAGCCTGTGATAGTTTACGGCTCATGCGAAGCTGTTGCAATCGCATACCAAAGTCTAACATTACTGAACACCTCCTCGTGTTTCGTATCAGTAATATTCTAATATACTTGCATTTCGGACGAATAGACGCTATAATAATAGTGTATCGTTTGAGTGGACATGTTTCTCAATATGGTTCTGTTAGGCGAAACACAATGGGCGCAAAAGAGGTAGCGAGAATTGTCACAGAAAAGCATTATACTGTCAATGAGGTTGTTTTACGCCGGCTCGTGTGGTACTCCTACAAGGAAAACACAACGCTTTCTGTGGAGGATGCAGAACAGAAATGCCGGTTAAGGGAATCTGTGATACACTGATCTTGTATCCTAATGGTGAATCAGAAGTGAAAATGGAATTCGATCACACAAACTAAAGTCCGTTATATGGGGCATATGAGGGTGTATTATATTGTCAAGGAGAAACCTCAAAACCCATAAGGAAGAAAATGTTATGCGAAAAAGAGTAAAGGACATGTGGGATAGACTTCGATTGTGGCTCGATATATCTATCTCAATACACATGTCAACAACGCAATAAGCGATGATGCCCCCTTGCGTGTATTTCTCTAATGTAAAGTCGCAATGTGCAGGTTGTGATATTGAGTTTGGGAGCATCTCTGATGCAGAACTTCTCGCCAAGAACCTTGAAGAAAACTGCATCCCTGCGGATATTGCTGAGATGGCTGTAAGCTGATATGACGAGTTTTTGTTACAGCGTAGAAAGATGATGGCAAAGCTCATCGAGAAGTATTATAAGAATCTTTGATCAGGTGAGATTATGGAAAACAAAACAAAAGCAAGACTGTTATATGTATTAAAGCTATTGGAACAGTATTCAGATGAGGAACATCCGCTGACAACAGCGGAGCTCCTCTCTATGCTCATGGAGAAATACGGCATACCTACCCACAGGATAACTTTGAAAACTGATATTGAAGCTCTTCAAGCTTATGGTGTCGATATTGAGGTCATCAACAGTTCCCAGAATAAGTATTATATTTCCAGCAGACAGTTCGAACTTCCCGAATTAAAGCTGCTCATAGATGCGGTAGAATCATCAAAGTTTATTACCGCCTCCAAAAGCAAGCAGCTTGTACAGAAGCTATGCGCACTGACTAGTGAAAATAAGAGAGCGTCTCTTGTCAGAAATGTTAGTTGCGAAGGCAGAATCAAGCCATGGAATGAGAAAATCTATTACATAGTTGATTGTATTAATGAGGCCATCAATCAGAACAAGAAGATTTCCTTCTATTATTTCCAATATAATGTGCGCAAGGAACAGAAATTGCGACATGAAGGGAAGCCATATGTGATTACTCCACTTCGTCTCGTTTGGAACGGAGATTATTATTATATGGTCGGAGTGTACGACTATCAGCAGCGTATTGGCAGCTTTAGAGTTGACCGCATTGCAAAATGTCCCGAGATACTTAATGAGGACGGTACACCGGCACCGGAGAACTTTGATATTGATGAGTTTATTAACACCACATTCCGTATGTATAACAGTGATCATATCGAGGTTGAGCTTATATGTGATAATAGCGTAATGGATTCCATTATCGATAGATTTGGAGAGGATGTTGTCACATATGCAAATGACATAACTTCATTCCGTGCAGTGGTAAAGGTTGCGGTGAATCATGTCTTCTATAGTTGGATTTTCGGATTCGGTGGAAAAGTGAAAATCAAAGCCCCCGTTGAAGTAAAAGACAAATATATTGCAATGCTAAATTCCGCAGTAGAAGCGGAATGACTCTAAAGTCCGTTTTATATGACACACAATAGAATAAAATACTATTATACGAGGCGAGTTGTAGGACGAATAAATAATTCCATTTTTAATTTATTGTTGCTTGCATAAATAAACTCGTCTTTGAGTTGCCTTGTATAACTTTGATACTTGAAATTCTTAACTTCTTGTATCCACATGTTCTCATCCCAACCATCGGGAATACGTGTTCTTCCTTCGAATATAAATGACTTGGTGTTTTTTTGTATCCCTGCCGCTATTTCTTCGGCTTTTCCGAGATCGTTTGCACAAGTATTATGCACGAGCGCGCTTGAATTGCCAACATAATAGGTGTGGAAATCTTCAACCTCAAAGTTATAAACCTTGACAGGGGTCTCAAGGCGTTCATACCTTGTCGCGTTAACAACAGCCGTCGAGCCGTCCGAAAGCTTTAGTATGTCTCCGGCACGAATCTCTATTGCACTGCACCACTCCGAATAAACAACCCAAAACGGATGCTCCGGAGTCGTGACTATTTCTTCGTTTTCGACATACAAATACA
>CAYTLU010000256.1:0-4674 GCA_964438665.1 uncultured Bacteroides sp. | reverse complement strand
TAGTCAACGCGCCAAGGCCCCTCCGTGTTGTTGTGCCACAAGCCCTGCAGGTTGGCAGGCATGTTTCCGGCACGCGAGCTTGCAATCAGCAGATAGCGGCCATACTGGAAATAGAGCTGCTCCAGGCCATGATCAAGCGTTCCGTTGCGGTATCTCGTCAATCGGGTTGGCGTAGGCAGATTCTCAAACGTCTCCGAGGGATTGATTTTCAGATCCACGCGGTTGAACAGAGTCGAATAGTCGGCATAGTGCGCGTCATACAGTTCTTCATACGTTTTTGCCGATGCCTTGCTGATGGCAGCGTTGACACTTGCAATCGGATCTACTCCGACAAATGCCGATGCATCGGTGAAGTCAGGATTGAAATTCATTGCATAGTCCGTATCGCCCGCCAGCAGGAACTCTACATCATTTGAGCCGCTGACAGTGATTGTCCGTGCCGTAGGATTGGCAGTGACCGTTCCGCCATCATTCGTGCGGACAAGGACCTTCATTGCCCATTGCATATTGTTGTTGGCAAGCTTGCAATCATACAGCAGACTGCCTGCCTCCGGAGAGGTCACCGAATTGACCACCTGAGGAGTGTTGAAGGAGAATGTCAGATTCTGGGGCGTGCCCTCCGATGTATAGCGCCACACCATGACGCTGTCGGGATAAGAGCAGAAATAGCGACGCTGATATTTCGTTCCGTTCGCTTCGAATTCAACAACGGCTATCGAGCGATCCATGTTCAGGATTCGCTTGTAGTTGGTCACATCGTTATCGCTCAGTCCGGTATTCACATAAACTTCGCCCATTGTGGTGAACGAGCCGAAACGCGTGCTGTTGTAGTCAATCGTGCCCCTGTAGTTGGATGCCACCATCGAATTTGCCGAGGTGGTGTTGCCGTTGGCCAGATATGTGCGGATGCTTGACAAGGTCGATGGGCTTACCGTTTTGTTCATGTTCCAATATGTGGATGCTCCGGTGGCCGGACCGCCTTTCCACAGCGTTTTCTCATTGAGCACAACGCGTTCCGAGGCTACAGAGCCGAGAATGGTCGCACCGAATGAGCCATTGCCTATCGGATACGACTTGCGCTCCCATATCTGATCGGGATTTGTATCCGTTGAGCTGAAATCATTGGTGTTCCATATAGCCAGGCCGGCGGTCGATGAGTTTGGTGTGTCAAACCAGATGGCATTGCCAAGCGTATAGTCGATAACATTCGCAATGATGATCGACTGGCCGGAGTTGGCGGTCAAGGTTGCTGCATCGCCATCGATTTCCACTGACTTCAGATTTGCCTGAAGACTTGTCCCGATAACGGCATCGTCAGCAACATCGACAACAAGCAGAAAATAATTTGCCCCAACCGATAGCTGCCGGTTCATTGCGCTGTTGCCGGTGAGTCCGTCAACATTCAGCGTAGCCACGACATCACTGCTCAGACTGCCGTCCGATGAATAGACCCACCTTGCACCGGCAATATTTCCATCGCCGGTCCAGTCCATATCGATGCCGGTCACCGATTTGGCCGACTGTGTGCCTGTTGCGTCAATGCGCACTGTTGCAACGATAACATTCTCGCGTCCGGGAGCCACCTGTCCGCTCCTGTAAGCAGTCGCCACCTCACCGATCTCCATATCTCTAGGTGAAAGAATCTGTATATCGAAGTCGTATGCAACGCCATTGCGTATCTCGCCGTTCAGCGTGCCGAACATATTATTTTGCCATTGCTCGGTTGCATTGTCCGGCTCATAGAACACCACGCGCATTCTGTAAGTGCCCGGTGCTTGCCCATCCGGAATAGTCACCGTACGGCTATGACCGGTGTTCATCGCATCATTCGGCTTGGTGTTGCAGCCTTTCTCCGATATTTCGCCATCGTCCTCAAAAGAGCCGTTCTTATTCCAGTCAATATAATATGCGTCCTGCGTCCAGTTCATCTCATTGTTGTAGCTGCCTATGGCGTTTGTCCACGCATAATATGTGATGCCGAATGACCCGACGCCATGCTCCACGACTATAGGATTGGCCGTTTTGTCAATCACCGCACCGTCTTCGACTCTCGCATTGACCGGACCGGGATATTGGGTGAACGGCAGTTCTGCCTGTGTCGTGGCAACAAACACTTCGGGTGTATTCGTCCCTGACGTCGTCACTCGTGCAAGATAGCGATTCTGTTGGTTTACGCCATTCGTGAAATAGTGCGTCATGCCGGGATAGGCAAAATCATCGAAATTTGCCGTCAGGCTGATGTCGGAATTCCCCGACACCGTAGCATTTGCCTTCGTTGAAAAAACCGCCGATGTAGCATCATTGATCCAGTTGACAAACATATAGCCCTGCTTCGGAACGGCACTGATATTGACATCTCCGAGCTTGACCACTGACAGTTGGTCAGTGCCCTCTATCGACACTGTTCCCTTCTCCTCATCCGAGGATCTGACTGTGACCGTACGCTCCCGCGGAACCTCAACGCGCAATGTCACATCCACAATCGAGCCGCCATCCGATTGAATTGTTGATCCGCATGGATTCAGCGAATTCCAATCCACCTTGAATCGGAGTCGATAATCTCCGCCGGCAAGCCCTGCCGGTATGGTAAACAAGGGCACACTCGATGCCGTCACCCCACTGGCCCGCGAGGCCACAACGCCGATGCTGTTTGGAGCTGTTGCGCCTTCTGCATCATGCTCATTATAGTAGGAGAACGACACTAACTCGCCTGTCCCTGCGCCGTCTGCGTTCAAGGTCGTGTTAAATGTTCCGTCTTTGTCGTAATCCACATAGACATAAGCATGCATCCATGACCCTGTCCATGATAGCGACCTGAATGAAACGGTCGCTCCCGGCAGCACGGTCAGGATCGATGTGGTTTTGTCAAAGTACGTTGCAGAGCCGTACGTGTTTCCTTGGTTCACGGCAACCGCACATGAGGTGGTGCCGTCTGACAGTGTAAAAGAAGTCAGATATCTGTCTTTGCTGCTTCTTGTCAATGTGCCGGATGTACAATAGTCGGCGGCGTATGTCCCCTGCACGCCGCACATCAGGCCTAAAATCGTCAATATCGAGACGATATTTTTTCTGATTTTCATTATAATTGGTATTAGTGATTTCTATTTGTCTGTTTTTAATTATACGGACATCTCTTCACCCGGATATCAGAATGGGGTGATCTCCGAGAGTGAAAGCCCTTTCAGATCTTTTTCCGAAAGCAACATTTCTTCAGCGGGAATACGCCAGTCGATTCCAAGAGCGGGATCATCGAAGCGCAAGGTCGCTTCCGATTGAGGAGCATACACATTATCAACCTTATACTGAAACTGGGCAACATCGCTCAACACCACGAATCCATGTGCAAAACCGCGCGGGATAAACAGCTGCCGACAGTTTTCCGATGTCAGTTCAACTGCAACATGCTTGCCATAGGTCGGCGAGCCGCCACGAAGATCCACAGCCACATCCAGCACCGCGCCTCGCGACACTCTGACCAACTTGGCCTGCGACCACTCCCCTTTCTGGAAATGCAACCCGCGAAGCACACCGCGAGACGAGAATGACTCATTGTCCTGCACAAACTCGATCGGTCCGACATTTGCCTGAAACTCTTCCTTTTTGAATGATTCCATAAAATATCCGCGGGCATCCCCAAACCGGCGCGGCTCAATGATCCATACGTCTGATATCTCTGTCTTGATATAATTCATAGTGCTAACTGTTTGCCCGAAATTACTGTTTTTTATCCACAAAATTAATAATTTTGTGAAATAAAACAGAAAAACAATGAAAAACGTAATATTGATGGATATTCCCGATATCCACACACGGTTGCTACCGATAACATTCACACGCCCTGTCTCTGAAATCACTATTGGAATCGACACCATTGCTTCCAAATGGCAGCGTATGTTGCCGGGCAATTATTCATATCAGACTACCGAATATCTGTCAGAGCTTTATCCTTTGACATCAGACATCAGCGAAAGCATTGTCATCGCATCAAATGTCCTGCCCGACGCCGATCTGATAAAGGAGATAGTCCGGCTGAAGCCCGGGCAATGCCTCATTTCTTCTGAATCCGAATTTATTGCCGCAATAGGTGTTGACAACGCCGGGCAAGCCGCCGCGACAAACACATTCAAGGGAGAATTGATGGCAATAAACCGCCCCGCCGATATATTTATGCTCAACGGCCCGGCTCTGGAAGCCGACTTCCGAATGTTGACCGCCGGACGCGAGTCCCTTCCAATCAGCCGGTCATGTACCGTCATCGGCAATCCGGATGACGTTTTCATCAGCGATGGAGCAAAAGTTGAAGGTGCATTTATCAACACCGAAAACGGTCCTATATATATAGGTGTGGGGGCAGAGGTGATGGAAGGGTCTTGTCTGCGAGGCCCGATCGCAATAGGCGATTACTCCACCGTCAACATGGGAGCGAAAATCTATGGAGCTACAACTCTCGGCTGCCACTGCAAAGTGGGCGGCGAGCTGAACAATGTCGTGATGCACCCCTACTCCAACAAAGCCCACGATGGTTTTCTGGGAAATGCCGTGATCGGATCTTGGTGCAACCTGGGCGCGGGATGTGTTGCATCAAACCTCAAAAACGACTACACCGAGATAAAACTGTGGGATTATGCATCGCGCCGCTTTTTGCGCACAGGATTGCAATTCTGCGGGCTCATC